>JAZNIQ010000298.1:0-2461 GCA_045577555.1 Candidatus Fimenecus sp. | reverse complement strand
GTAGGAGTTACAAGCTTCTCTGTGCTGGAAGAAGATATCACCGTTTTCAGCAGAGCCACGAAGAACAGGGTGCATAGGATTGATAGAGCGTGAACGGAATGCAGCGATAGCATCCTTATCAACCATTTCTTCAAGATCCTTGTAATCCCAAGTTTCGATCTTCTGGATCTCGTGAGATGTACGGAAGCCGTCGAAGAAGTTAAGGAAGGGAACTCTTGATTCGATGGAAGCCATGTGTGCAACAGCGCCGAGGTCCATAACTTCCTGAGTATTTGTTTCAGCGAGCATTGCGAAACCTGTCTGACGACAAGCATAAACGTCTGAATGGTCACCGAAGATGTTAAGAGCGTGTGAAGCTACGCAACGAGCTGATACATGGAAAACTGAAGGAAGGAGTTCACCGGCAATCTTATACATATTAGGAATCATAAGAAGAAGACCCTGAGAAGCTGTATAAGTTGTTGTGAGAGCACCTGCTGCAAGAGAACCGTGAACTGTACCTGCTGCACCTGCTTCTGACTGCATTTCAGCAACTTTAACCTGTGTGCCAAAAATGTTTTTTCTGCCCTGAGCAGACCACTGGTCAACGTAGTCAGCCATTGGGCTGGATGGTGTGATTGGGTAAATACCAGCTACTTCTGTAAACGCATATGATACGTGAGCAGCAGCAGTATTACCGTCCATAGTTTTCTTTTGTCTAACTATGGGTGTCTTGTTTTCTGCCATTTTGTATTTCCTCCTTAATGGAATTAAATATTTAATAAGTATGCCTATTCATACATTTTAAATGATACCACTTTTGAACTGAATTGTAAATAGATTTAAACCTAAAAAGTGACGAACTTTGATAAAATTTTAACCAATTTTTGTATTAAATGGATGAATAGACATATAGCAGTCAAATAACCGTTTTCTTCCATACTTGACGAAAGGCATAATTTGTTATACAATACATAATGATATTTTATAAATATCTCTATATTTTTTATAAGGACGGTTTTGTCACATGGGCACGGACCCCGGGAGTATTATTTTACAGATAGTAATCCTATTCGCATTGATTCTTGTCAATGCATTCTTTGCAATGTCAGAAATGGCAGTTGTTACTCTTAACGATAATAAAATCGATAAAATGGCTGAGCAGGGTAACAAAAAAGCAAAACAAATCAAAAAGCTCACCGAAAACACAAGTTCATTTCTTTCAACAATCCAGATTGGCGTTACTCTTGCAGGGTTTTTAACATCTGCAACCGCGGCACAGTCTTTTGCGGGAATGCTTTCTGATGCTATCGCCAAAACACCTGTTGTGAATGTAATTCCTGTTGGTATCATCAGCGGTTTTTCGACTGTTTTGATTACCTTGGTTATGTCATATTTTTCACTTGTTTTAGGTGAACTTGTACCAAAAAAGGTTGCAATGAGCAATCCTGAAAAAATGGCTTTTATGGCAGCTCCTATACTGATTTTTGTTGCAAAGGTTACAAGACCGCTTGTTAAATTCCTTTCTTTCTCAACAAATACAGTTTTAAAGCTTATAGGTATCGACCCTCATGCTGATGAAGAAGTTGTTACAGAAGAAGAAATTCGTATGATGGTTGATGTTGGTGGTGAAAAAGGCGTTATCGAAGACACTCAGATTGAGATGATTAATAACATTTTTGAGTTTGACGATATTGATGTTGCTGACATTATGACCCACCGCACAGATATGGTTTGTATCGACGATGATGAGCCTTTAAGTGAAGCGGTTAAACTCTCAATTGAAAACGGCTTTTCACGAATTCCTGTTTATGAAGAAGACCCAGACGATATTATCGGTATTGTTTATATCAAGGATTTCCTTAAATATGTAGGAACAAATCTTCCCAAAACAAAAACTGTTAAGGATATGATGCGACCTGCTTACTATGTTCCCGAAACAAAGCGTTGCGGTGAACTCTTTACTGAAATGACAGAAAAAAGAGTGCAGATGGCAGTTGTTGTGGATGAATACGGCGGAACAGCAGGTATTGTAACACTTGAGGACTTGCTTGAGTCAATTGTTGGTAATATTCAGGACGAATATGACCAAGAGGATGAAGAAATTTCAATAATCAATGATACAACTTTTGAAGTTGACGGCATTACTGATATTGAAGAGGTTGAGGAACATATCGGAAAATCATTCCCAGAGGGTGATTATGATACCATTGGTGGTTATATTATCAGCGTTCTTGGTTTCTTACCGGAAGACGGACAAATGAACGAGATTCAGTTTGAAAATGTTAAATTCACTGTTCTCAACGTTGAGGAACGTCGTATAGGTAAGGTTAAAGTTGAAATTCTTCCTATAGAAGAAAAAGCCACAGAGGAAAACCTCTCGTGGCGAGAACGTCGTGAAAAGCGAAACGAAGAATAAATGGTAGGGCGGGGGCTTGCTCCCGCCATTATTATTTAAAGGGGACAACAATAAGTCGGATCG
>JAZNIQ010000297.1:0-5230 GCA_045577555.1 Candidatus Fimenecus sp. | reverse complement strand
GTGAAAGTGTTACTGCAGGATAAACTGAAATGGAGTCACCTGAGTGAATACCTGCACGGTCAACATGTTCCATAATACCGGGAATAAGAATATCTTTACCGTCACAGATAGCATCAACTTCAACTTCCTGACCCATAAGGTATTTGTCAACAAGAACAGGATGTTCTGAAAGGTCAGGAATTGTTCTTGTGATAATATCCATAAATTCAAGAATGTCTTCGTCACTTGCTGCAATCTGCATACCCTGACCACCAAGAACATAGCTTGGACGGACAAGAACAGGGTAGCCAAGTGAATGTGCCGCTGCAATTGCTTCCTGTGCAGTAAATACTGTCTGTCCTTTTGGACGTGCAATATCACAGAATTCAAGGATTTCATCAAATCTTTCTCTGTCTTCGGCTGCGTCAACGTGGTCAGCATCAGTACCAAGAATTTTAACACCTAAATCATTTAGTGTTTTTGTAAGTTTAATAGCTGTTTGTCCACCGAATTGAACAATAGCACCGTCAGGATTTTCAAGTTCAACAATACTTGTTACATATTCAGGAGTAAGTGGTTCAAAATAGAGTTTATCTGAAACGTCAAAGTCAGTTGAAACTGTTTCAGGGTTGTTGTTTACAATAATTGCTTCACAACCTGCTTTTTTAAGTGCCCATACTGAATGAACTGAACAATAGTCAAATTCAACACCCTGACCGATTCTGATAGGACCTGAACCGAGAACCATAATTTTCTTTTTATCAGTTTTTGGATTAACTTCGTTTGCAATGCCGTAATCGGAGTAGTAGTATGGTGTCTGTGCAGGGAATTCAGCAGCACAAGTATCAACAATTGAAAATGATGGCATAATGTTCCAAAGTTTACGAAGATGCTTAATCGCACCCTTTGTTGTGCCTACATTTTTAGCAATAACATTGTCAGTAAAGCCCATACGCTTTGCTTGGAAAAGAGTTTCTTTGTCGCATTTGCCTGACATAAGTTTTTTTTCCATATCAACAATGTTTTTAATTTTATTCAAGAACCACATATCAATCTTTGTGATATCGCGGATTTCTTCCAGAGAAATTCCCCTGTAAATTGCAACTGCAATAGCATATACACGAAGGTTATCAACATTGTAAAGAGCCTGGTGAACTTCTTCTGTTGACATTTCCATAAATGAGTCAAGAAGAAGAGACTCTTTATTTTCTTCAAGTGAGTGAAGTGACTTGTGAAGTGCTGCCTCAAATGTACGGGCAATTGACATAACTTCACCTGTTGCCTTCATCTGTGTACCGAGAGTCTTTTTAGCAGTAACAAACTTATCAAATGGCCATTTTGGGAATTTACATACAATATAGTCAATTGTAGGCTCAAATGAAGCATAAGTTTTGCCGGTAACAGCATTAGGAATTTCGTCAAGACCTAAACCGAGAGCAATTTTTGAAGCAACTCGTGCAATCGGGAAACCTGTTGCCTTGGATGCAAGTGCAGATGAACGGGAAACACGAGGATTAACCTCAATAACTGCATATTTGAATGATGTCGGGTGAAGAGCAAACTGTACGTTGCAACCACCCTGAATATCAAGCTCGGAAATGATGTTGAGAGCAGCATTGCGAAGCATGGAATATTCTTTTTCCATAAGTGTTTGTGCAGGAGCAACAACTATTGAGTCACCTGTGTGAATACCAACAGGGTCCATATTTTCCATTGAACAGATTGTAATGCAGTTACCCTTTGAGTCACGCATTGTTTCAAATTCAATTTCTTTCCAACCTGAAATACACTTTTCAATAAGAACCTGATTAACACGTGAAAGACGAATACCATTTGAAGCAATTTCAAAAAGTTCTTTTTCATCGTAAGCAATACCGCCACCTGTACCGCCAAGAGTGTAAGCAGGGCGAACAATTACGGGGTAACCGATTTTGGCAGAGAAATCAAGTGCGTCCTCAACAGTTTCAACAACAAGGGATTCAATACATGGTTCACCGATTTTCTCCATTGTATCTTTAAATTCCTGACGGTCTTCAGCTTTTCTGATTGATTCAGCATTGATACCGATAAGACGAACATTATTTTGTTTAAGAATACCTAACTCGTCAAGTTCCATTGCAAGGTTAAGACCTGTCTGTCCACCAAGAGAGGGGAGGAGTGAGTCGGGTTTTTCTTTTTCAATAATCTTTGTAAGTGTAGGAATTGTGAGAGGTTCAATATAAACCTTGTCGGCAATATCACCGTCAGTCATAATTGTAGCGGGGTTGGAGTTAACAAGTACAACTTCAACACCCTCTTCTTTAAGCGAACGACAAGCCTGAGTGCCGGCATAGTCAAATTCGGCAGCTTGTCCGATAATAATAGGACCTGAACCGATAACCATTACCTTTTTAATGCTTTTATCCAACATTTTATTTGCCCTCCTTAATCATTTTTGCGAATTCATTGTATAAGAAGGAGGTGTTATGACCTCTTGCTGTGTCAGGAATAAACTGAACAGTAATTGCCTTTTCATATTTAAGTCCTTCAACTGTGCTGTCATTTACGTTTACGCATAAAACTTCAGCATTTGCAGGAATACCGTCTTCTGCTACTGTGTATCCGTGATTATGAGTTGTAATATATGTTTCATCGACTGCTGTGAATTTAACAGGAAGGTTAGCTCCTCTGTGACCGTAGAGCATTTTTTCAACTTTACCACCCTGTGCCTTTGCTACAAGCTGGTGACCTAAACCGATTGCGAATACAGGCATACCTGCATTTATAATCTTTTTGATTTCTTCAACAACATTTTCAAATGCAGTAAAGATTTCAGGACCGTTTGAAATTACAACACCTTCTGCACCTGAATTGAGAATTGAGTCAGCAGTAAATTCTGCTGAATATTTTGTAACAGCAAATCCTTTATCAGCAAAACTCTTTGCAGAGCTCTTTCTTGCGCCTAAATCAATAAATGCAACAGGGATTCCATCAGTTGAAACAACTTCATTTACTGATTTTTCAACTGTGAGTGCCTGTGAGTCGAATGCCTTGATTTTTGCCATCAGAGCATCTTTGTCAGAAATATCGTCTGTGATAATTGCCTTCATTGTGCCGTTATCACGGATATTCATAACGATTTCACGAGTGTCAAGGTCTGTAACACATGGAATATCATGTTTGTTAAGGAAATCCTCAAGTGTCATTTCACATCTGAAGTTTGATGGGGTATCACAAAGTTCGTGAATAAGGAGTGCAGACGGATAAAGCTTGTCTGCTTCCATATCCTCAAGGCAAACACCATAGTTTCCTATAAGAGGGTATGTCATAATAACACCCTTACCAAGATTTGATGGGTCAGAAAGAAGTTCAACATATCCGGTCATTGATGTGTTGAATACGGTTTCAAATACAGTTTCTTTGAATTTTCCTGCGGCAGTACCTGCGTAAACAGAGCCGTCCTCAAGCATTAAATACGCTTTCAAAATTCACACCAGCCTTTCATTTATTGTCAATTGATTATTATACTATATTATTTTAAGCAGTTCAATAAAAAAATGCAAAAAATAACAAAAAAATAACGACGGAAAAACCGTCGTTCAAAAAATAAAATACAAATGCTGTAAACAACCGATGGAAATTGAAGAAACAACAATACCGCCGGTTTGAAATGTTGTGTTTGATAACATTTTTGTTTGTTGCGACATTGTGTTTCACTCCTTATATTTTACTTTTGAAATTTTAACATATTTACGTCTTTCAGTCAACACACTTTTACAACAAAAAATATATTTGTATAATATAATAATTATGCATGCTAATAAACGCGAAAAAAATATATTATTTATACAAAATTTTCCTATAAAAGATACTTGTTAATATGTTGAAAATATTGTATAATCATTTTAATATCTATATTTGTCATGGAGGTTTAATTATGAGTAAAAAGATATTGGCACTTATTTTAGTACTCGTATTGGTTGTAATGGGTTTTGCCGGATGCAAAAAAGATAAAAAAAGCGAATTTTTTTATGTCGATGAAGAGGGTAGCACTTATTATGTAGAGGTTGATGATGAGGGTAAATATTATACAACTGACGAAAATGGTAATGTTTCGTATGTTGAAGATGAAAAAATCATTGAGCAGATAGAAGAAAACAGTGAAGCAGTAAAACTTGAGCAAATTGCTGACGAAATCGGAACAGACCCGGATAAAATTTTTGATAATCCGGATAAAGAGAATGGTTTGCAGATGTCAGACGATTTGGTAAAAGATGAAATTGTGACTGTAGCCCCGGATAAAGGTGAGACAGATGCAACTGAACGCCTGAGTGTATTACAAGATGCTCTGAAAACAAATAAATTTACTATTAGTGCAACAATTAAAGAAGTTGGTAGTGAAACTGCTGAATACCCCTTTATGTATATCAGAAGCGGAAATGGCGCATATATTGAAACTGCTGTTCCTTTTGATGAAAACGGAAAAGTAATAAAGGCAAATATGGTTATTAAAGATGGTGTAACATATTGCGTGATTCCATCAATCAACTCATATATGATAGTTGATGATATGAGCATTGATGATTTGGCTGACGGAACATTTGACGCTGATGGTTTTTCAACATATTCATTTGTTGAATCAGGTACTGTAACACTCAATGGTAAAAAATACATTTGTGATGTGTTTAAAGTTGATAATGATACAATGAAATACTATTATGATTCTAAAAATAATCTTGTTAGAATAGAAAAGATAGGTAATAGAGAATCAGTTATTACGGAGATTAAATCAATTAAAAATTCCGCAGATGAATCTAAAATAAAAAAACCTAAGGGAATTAATCTCACATCTTTATTAGGATGATTTTTCAAGGCAACCTTTTTGGTTGCCTTTTATCACGTTTACAGACTAAAACGAAAATGTGTAACAAAATACAAAAAACTATTGACAAGCCTTGACTCCTATGTTACAATACCAAGTACCTCGGGAAAGAGGCTTATTTTTTGTGCCTATTTTTCAGTGAGGAAGGCTTATTCGTCTGCTGATTTTTCAGACGAAGTATTAACGGAGGTGCCGAAAAATGCGCGTAAAGATTACATTGGCATGCACTGAGTGCAAGCAGAGAAATTACGACACTATGAAAAACAAAAAGAACGATCCCGACAGACTTGAGATGAACAAGTATTGCAGATTCTGCAAGAAGCACACACTGCATAAAGAAACAAAGTAATATTTGTTATTAAAGTTTGTTTAAGGAGGAGCCAAAATGGC
>JAZNIQ010000296.1:0-9763 GCA_045577555.1 Candidatus Fimenecus sp. | reverse complement strand
ATGCAGTTCTTGCTGCTTACAGAGCAGATTTAATCTCACAGGGTAAAACCGTCATAACCGTTGATGCAGGGGATGCCATTCAAGGTGAGGTTATCGGTGCAATGACCAAAGGGGAAGCCGTGGTTGATATTATGAATGCGGTTGGATATGACTATGCTGTGCCTGGTAATCATGAATTTGATTATGGTATGGATGTTTTCCTTGACCTTATGCAGAATAAAGCCGAATATGATTATATCAGTTCTAATTTTCATAATCTCACAACAAATTTGCCTGTGTTAGCTCCCTATGCAATTAAGGATTTTGGTGGCTATCAGATTGCTTTTGTGGGCATCTCAACTCCGGAAACAGTTACCTCATCAACTCCGGAATACTTCAAGGATGAAAATGGCAACTTTATTTACGGTTTTCCTGTTTATCCCGGTGGTTTAAAAAATGAAGACCTTTATGAAAATATTCAGGAAAGTGTTGATAATGCGATTGACGATGGTGCGGATTGTGTTGTTGTGATAGGTCATGTAGGTATTATTGGTTCGATTGATGGCTGGAAATCAACCGATATCATTGCCAATACAGACGGAATTGACTATTTCATTGATGCACATTCTCATGAAACAATCCAAGGTAATGTTTACAAAAACAAGGATAATGAAGATGTTCTTCTTACATCAACAGGTACAAAATTCCAAAACTTCGGTATGTTGACAATCACTAATAATAGTGCTGAATTTAAACTTATAAATCCTGATGATGTTGATATTAAAGCAATGTCAGCGGACGCAAAGTCAGCTTACGATACCGTTAAGAAAAAGGTTGACGATTACAACAATGACATAGCATATCTTTATGAAGATATCGGCACATCTGAAGCAAAACTCATTATCTATGAGTCTGACGGGAGTAGGGCTATAAGGAAGAGAGAAACGAATGCTGGCGATTTTGTTGCCGATGCTTACCGTGCAGTGACAGGTGCAGATGTTGCAATTGCTAATGGTGGCGGTATCCGTGCAGAGATTGAAATTGGTGGCGTTTCAAGAAAGAATCTTATGGATGTGAATGCGTTTAACAATGAAATGTGTGTTCTTGAGGTTACCGGACAGCAGATTATTGATATACTTGAACACGGTGCTCGTAAATGTCCCGAACTTCTCGGTAGTTTCTTTCAAGTTTCTGGTATGACATTCGAAATCCACACTTACAGAGAAACACCCGTTATTACTGACCAACTTGATAATTTTATTGGAGTTGACAATACAAAGGAACGTCGAATTCAAAACGTTCGAGTAGGTGATGAACCTATCAACCTTGATAAGAAATACACATTAGCCGGTAGTGCTTATGTGCTTCTTCAGGGTGGAGATGGATTAACAATGTTAGATGGCGCAAAGGTTATTCAAAAAGATGGTCTTCTCTGTGATTCCGAAATGCTGATTAAATATTTTACAGAAACTCTTAATGGCAAAATCACAGCTGAAAAGTATGGTAACCCAAATGGCGATGGCAGAATAAAAATTATAGATACTGATCCTGTAAGTGTATGTGACCATATTTGTCATCGTGATGGTATAGTGGGTGTGGTTTGGAGCATTCTAAACTTCTTTAATAAAATTTTAAAGATAAACATGCATTGCGATTGCGGTATGTTACACTATCAATAATTTTTATAAAAACAAGTATCAACCCACCATTGATAAAATGGTGGGATTTCTACATGACAGTCGGTTTTTCTGCTGACAAAACGATACAGTTTTGTTATATTGTCAAAATTTCACGAACGATGATGAGAATATGCAATATTATGCAATAAAAAACATCTTTTAAAATACAAATTTTTCCTTGACAGGCAATTAAATTTCGTGTATTATAATATATGGTTAGCGAATGCTAACTTGATTTTATACATAAAAGTTAGCCTTTGCTAATTTTTATGCAACTTTTAGGAGAAAAATATGAATTTAATAAATGCTCAAGAGGGAATTGAATACATCATTAAAGATATTGTGACCGATGATGAAGAGCTTGATGCATTTCTCTTTTCGTTAGGTTGCTATGCTGGTGAGCCAATCACGGTTATATCTCATAAAAAAGGCGGTTGCATTGTTTCAATCAAAGATTCAAGATATAATATTGATAATCAGTTAGCCGAGGCTATCTCCATTTAAAAGAGCCGGGCAGAGGCAACTGAAATATTTTTACACTATAGTTAGCATTTGCTAACAGGAGAAATGAACATTTTTATATAGATTCCAGGAGGAAAAAGACTATGAGAATTGCCTTGGCAGGTAATCCTAACAGCGGTAAAACCACAATGTATAATGGCCTTACCGGTAAAAATGAAAAAGTCGGTAACTGGGCAGGCGTGACAGTTGAGAAAAAAGAAAGTCCAATTAAAAAGAGTATTTATGACGGAAACCATGAGTTGCTTGCCGTTGACCTTCCTGGTGCTTATTCAATGTCGCCGTTTACATCGGAAGAAAGTGTCACAAGTGATTATGTAAAAAATCAAAAACCCGATGTTATAATCAACATTGTTGATGCTACTAATTTGAGTCGTAGTCTTTTCTTTACAACACAGCTTCTTGAACTGGGTGTACCTGTTGTGGTAGCTCTTAATAAGAGTGATATTAACGAAAAAAAAGAAACAGAAATTGACACAAATGTACTCAGTAAAGCACTTAACTGTCCTGTAATAGAAACAATTTCAACATCTGCAGAAGGTCTTAAAGAAGTTGTTGCAGAGGCAGTAGTAAGATATGGCAGAGGACAGAAAGCACCTTATATTCAGCCATCAATAGACATGACAGATAAAAAATCTGTTGTTCAGGCTGATAAGAAAAGATATCAGTTTGTGAATGAAATAGTAAAAATGGTTGAAACAAGAAAGGTTTATACAAGGGAAAGAACTTTTCAGGATTCAATAGATGATATTTTAACAAACAAGTGGTTTGGACTTCCCATTTTCGCAGTAGTTATGTTCCTTGTTTTCTGGATTTCACAGGCAGGACCAGGCGTGTGGATTGCGGACTGGCTTGTTGCTATCCTTGAAGGTGTTCAGGAGTGGATTGCAGGATTTTTTGAGAATGCAAACCCATTACTTTCAGCTCTTTTAGTTGATGGAGTAATCGGTGGTGCAATCGCGGTTATCGGTTTCTTACCGCTTGTTATGGTAATGTATTTCCTTATCGCACTTCTTGAAGATTGCGGATATATGGCTCGTGCATCGGTAGTCCTTGACCCGATTTTCAAAAAAGTGGGTCTTTCAGGTAAATCAATCATCCCTTTTGTAATTGGTACAGGTTGTGCAATTCCGGGCGTTATGGCTTGTCGTACAATACGTAATGAGCGTGAACGTAGGGCAACCGCAATGTTGGCTCCGTTTATGCCTTGTGGTGCAAAGCTTCCTGTAATTGCACTCTTCGCAGGTGCATTTTTTGAAGATGCTTCTTGGGTTGGACCTCTCATGTATTTTGTAGGTATTGTTATTATCTTCTTTGGTGCACTTCTTGTTAATAAAATTACAGGGTACAAAGCAAGAAAATCATTCTTTATTATTGAACTTCCCGAATATAAAGTACCATCATTTAAAAGAGCATTCCTTTCAATGTGTCAGCGTGGTTGGTCATATGTAGTGAAAGCTGCAACTATTATTCTCCTTTGTAATACTGCAGTTCAGATTATGCAGACATTTACTTGGAACTTCACAGTTGCAGAAACTGCTGACCAGTCAATTCTCGCTTCAATCGCAGGACCATTTGCATACGTGCTTGTTCCTGTAGTTGGTGTACTTTCATGGCAACTTGCAGCTGCAGCTGTTACAGGCTTTATCGCAAAAGAAAATGTTGTAGGTACTTTGGCGGTTTGTTTTGTAGGACTTGAAAATCTTATTGATACAGAAGAACTTGCTCTTATGGAGGGCGCAGGTGCAGAGGTAGGTCAGGTAATGGCGATTACAAAGGTAGCGGCTCTCGCATACCTTATGTTCAACCTTTATACACCACCTTGCTTTGCTGCAATCGGTGCTATGAATTCTGAAATGAAGAGTGCAAAATGGTTCTGGGCAGGTATCGGACTTCAACTCAGCACTGGTTTTACAGTAGGCTATCTTATGTATCAGATTGGTACATTGATTACAACAAAATCGTTGGGTGCAGGTTTCTTGCCGGGCTTAATTGCTGTTGTTATATTTGCAACAATACTTACGATGCTTTGTGTCCGTGGTGATAAAAAGGCAAAAGAGATTAAAGCAAAGAAAAAAGCAAAAGTAGTAGTAAATTAATCTGGTGATATTTATGGACAATTTTTTAATCGTACTTTTCATTTGTTTAATTGTTGGATGCGCTATAGCTTATGTAGTCAAAGCTAAAAAGAAAGGTGTAAAATGTGTGGGTTGTCCCTATGCAGAAACCTGCTGTCACAAAGCTGAAAATGTCTCTTGTGGTTGTAATATAAATAATTGAACATGGGCGGAGTTTTTACAACTCCGCCTTGACTTTTGTAATCTAAAATGATATTATTATCAAGCAAAATTTAATACTTGCGGATGTGACGGAATTGGCAGACGTGCAGGCCTCAGACACCTGTGGATATTACTTCCTTGTGGGTTCAAGTCCCATCGTCCGCACCAAACTAATATAATCCGAACCTCTTTCCTTTAGGAGATGGGTTTGGATTATATTGCTTTTGTACTCCGAATGTGATACAATAATGAAAACTAATATTGATTGGATAAAACATATGAAAAAGAAAAAGCTAAACAAAAATTCTCTTATAAACAGATGGAAAAACGATAAAAATCCCGTTAGGGTCAGCGGAAAACCATCTAAAAATAAAATAGAAATTCGTTATGTGGCAGATATAAATGAAGTATTAAACGAAAAGGAAACAAAACCATATGAACAGAAAGATTAAAAAGCTGGATAGTACTATAAAAAAGATATGGGAAGTAGAAGTTGCTGACGATTATGACCATAATCTTATATTAAATGAAGATACATTAAAGAATGTTTTGTATTTCTACCTTCGTACTTGTTTTGAAAAAACACCTGAACTTGAAGATTTTTGCATATTTACAGAGTGTACACATTACGGTTTTTCGGCATTAAACTATACTCCTGATATGGTTGTTGTTGATACAAAGACAGATAAAATTGTTGCAGTCTTTGAATTGAAATACAAGGCAAGAAATTGTTATCATGTGGAAGATTTAATCTATCGTGATTTTCATAAGTTAAAAGAGTATATGGATGGTCTTGATACTGTACATAGTAATTGCCAATACTACATTGCGGCAATAACTTTAGGTGAATTTGACAGAGCTAATTGGCTTGATGGCAGAAGCAAATGGGCACAAGGAAAAGTAGCTGAACTTATTGCTTATGAGCCTAATGGTGTTATTGACTTTCTGGTTGTTCCTCATAATGAGTAATTGGCTTCATCTTACTCTTGGAAAGCGTACAGCACCGCCTTTACAGTGGTGAGTAAGTGCGCCCTTAAGGGAATGTATCAATAACAAAATATTGATTCGGATATGGATTGCTCACGGGCACCAAATATGGAGTTCATACTTTTGTGTGCACTCTGTATTTTTTTGTGTAGTTCCTAGTGGGACTTGAACCCGAGAACTTTAACAATAATTAAGGCTGTATCATTTGATACAGCCTTAATTATTTACCTTGTGTTTATGTTTTGAGTTGAAATGTATAAGATGTGTTTTTCCTAAAACAAGCATTACTGCAGGAATTAACACAAGTTGTAAAATTATTCCGGGAATCGCTTTAAGTAATGCACCGCTTAGAAATGCCGTCAGGGTAAAACCGTTATTTCCAATTCCTAAAAGACAACATTGTACTATGCCCCAGATAACTCTTCCGCTAATCATAGCCGTTAAAAGACATCGATAAAGCGATTTTATACATTTCCATTTAGCATGGTTGAAAAGGTAGCCGATAATAAATCCGTATGTTGCAAGCTCAAATGCCATACTGATTGCAGATGGGAACATTATGGGCATTCCAAAAAGTGCCGAGCGCATTATTGGGACTACTGCACCTACAATGAGTCCATACTGCCATCCGCAGATAAGTCCGCAAAGCATTACGGGTATGTGCATAGGTAAAAGCATATTGCCGATTTCTTTAATTTGTCCTGTTAAAAAGGGAAGCACAAGTCCCAGAGCTAAAAACATAGCTGTCAGAACTAAATTTAATAAGTTTTTGTTTTTGGATTTAATCATTTGCCGAATTCCTTTGCAACATCTTTAAGCAATTTTCTGATTTCAAGGTGTTGCGGACAAGCAGTTTCGCATTTCCCACATTCAATACAATCAGATGCTTTTCCTTTATCTGCAGTATGAACATCTTCGTAGTAATAATCGGCATTCCAGTCTTTAAATTGCTTTTTATCATTCATACAGGCAAAAATTTCAGGAATAGGAATATTTTTCGGGCATCCGTCAACACAGTAACGACAAGCAGTACAGGGGATAAGGTGCTGTGCATTCATAATATTACAAATCTTGTTTACCGCTGCATATTCTTCATCTTTAAAAGGCACAAAGTTTTTCATAAAGCTGATATTATCGTTCATCTGTGCCATATCACTCATACCCGAAAGCACCATAAAAATACCCTCAAAACTTGCAGTAAAACGAATAGCATAGCTTGCTGGTGAACCACCATTAAGGTCGTCGAGAACTTTTTTAGCCTCGTCAGGTAATTTTACAAGGCTACCACCTTTAACAGGCTCCATTACAATAATTGGTTTGTCGTGTTTACGGCATACTTCATAACATTTTCTGCCCTCAACAGACTCATCATTGTAATCAAGATAATTAAACTGAATTTGAACAAATTCAATTTCAGGATATTCTGTAAGAATTCTGTCAAGCACATCTGCTTTATCGTGAAAAGAGAGTCCTACATGCCGAATTTTTCCTTCTTTTTTAAGTTCAAACGCAGTTTCATAAGCGCGACACTTTTTGTATTTTTCAAAATTTGTTGCATTCTGTGCATGCATTAAATAAAAATCAAAATATTCAACACCGCAAGCATTTAATTGCTTTTCAAACAGAGGTCTGATTTGACTTTCTTTTTTGAAAAAACCTTCGGATAATTTATCAGCAAGAACAAAACTTTCTCTTGGGTGACGAGAAGTAAGGCATTTTTTGAGTGTTGCCTCGTTTCGCATTTCCATATATCCGTGAGCAGTATCAAAATAATTGAAACCTGCATCTAAAAATGTGTCAATCATCTTTTTGGTTTGTGCGTAATCAATAAGCGGACCTTTACGAGGAAGTCGCATACAGCCAAAGCCAAAATTCTTTTTTACTTCTGGAAAATAGTTGTTCATATAATCACCTTGTTTTTATACCTGAAACCTGATACATTTTATCATTTGAAAGCATAATATCAATATCAAAATATGGACTTAAAAGCCTTGCTAAATCACCACATTCTGGAAGCACACTTGAAACAGCTCCTGCTGATATGCGATGTATTTCATCCAATTCTCTTTTGCTCATACCGTGAGCAATACAAAGTCTGCCACCGTCTTTTAAATATTTTGTTAGATTTTCAATAACTTTTACAGGCTCAGGGAAATGTGGATAAGCATTATAAATCATAATAACATCAAATTGCTTGTCAAAAACTATGTTTTCAGCATCTCCGCAAATAACATTTACTTGCGGAAATTTTGATTTTGCAATTTTCACCATTTCGGGTGATAAATCAACCGCAGTAATATCCTTTACATTTCTCTGGAGATAATAGGGGAATAGTACACCTGTACCACAAGCAACATCAAGCACATCAACATTCTCTTTAATTCCACCATTATCTAAAATTGTATCAATTATTTCCTTGTCAGCAATTGGCTCATTATCCCAACGGTGAGCTAAACCATCAAAAAAAACCTTAATATATTCCTTATTCATCTTGTATCTCGATAGCAGCAATTTTTGTGTTTATAGCAATAATTCTATCATAAATCTTTTCGTCAAACTTCTTTTCACGGTCATATGTATAAAGACCATTTTGTTCCTGCTCAATATCATAAAGTTGAGTGTAGCAGAAACCAAACATTTTAGAGTTACTTACAATAACATCTGTAAGTCCCACATATCTGTCAGCAAATTCTTCAGGAGTTTTAACATCTTCACCATAACCCCAGGATTTGATTGACTCGTCACTTACCCATTTGATTCCACCGTATTCGCTGATGAATACAGGCTCGCCTTTATAAGTCTGTCTGCCCGGATTATCGTTTAACACGTGCTGATAAAGATAATTTTCTGTCATAAAACGGTCATAGTTGTTTTTAAAGAATTCCACATCATAACTGTAATCATGTAAGTCATAGATATCGGTTTTAACATGGAAATTACCGCTTGTATCTATGCAGGGACGAGTACTGTCAACTGCTTTTGTATAGTTATAAACAGTTGCAAGTAATGGGTCATATTGCTTTCTGCCTTTATAGTCCCAGGTTTCATTGAATGGACACCAACCGATAAGAGCAGGGTGGTTGAAATCACGCTCAACTGCTTCTTTCCATTCATTTAAGAAAACATCAACACTTTTTGGATTTGAATAGTCGAGTCCCCAGTTTGCATATTCACCCCATACGATATAACCTAACTGGTCAGCATAGTAAAGGAATTTAGGGTCGAACACTTTTTGATGAAGTCTTGCACCATTGAAGCCGAGTGCCATGGAAATTTTAATATCCTTTATTAAATCCTCATCACAAGGGGCAGTGTAAATGCCTTTTTTGTAAAAGCCCTGGTCAAGCACAAGACGTTGGAAAACACTTTTTTCATTGATTAAGAATTTATATCCGTCAAGACGCACATTACGAAGACCAAAATATGTATAAACCTTATCCTCGCCAAATATAATTTCAAGGTCGTATAGACAACCATTACCCACTTCCCAAAGGTGTGTTTCATCTAATTTGATTTGCACAACTTCGTTGCCACAAGCATCTTTAAACTCTGCTTTACCAACACTCTTACCATCATAAAATGCCTCGCAGATAAGACTTTCTTTACCTTTAAGACTTAAATTAATATTAATAAGTCCGTTTTTATGGTCGGGATATATTTTGAAATTTTTAATGTGGTTTACAGGTACATATTCAAGATAGACAGACTGCCATATACCTGTTGTTCTTGTGTAGTCACAGGCATGGCTTCTTTTCCACTCACTTTGTTTTCCACGAATTACAAAGGGGTCTTTAACATTATCTTCACATAGAACAAAAACCTCATTTTCACCATCAATAACAAGGTCAGTAATATCAAACTTGAACGATGTGTAACCGCCCTTGTGACGACCCGCGTACTTACCGTTTATAAGCACGGTTGTAAGGTGGTCGGCAGCACCAAAGCATAAAAATACACGATTAGTATCTTTTTTTATTTTAACTATTCTTTTATACCACACCATATTGATAAAATCTTTGTGCTGTATTCCTGAAAGCTCGCTTTCAATACAGAAGGGAACATTGATTTTATAAGGATAGTTGTTGTTTTCTCTTATTTCAATTGCTTTTTGCTCATTAGTTGAAAATTTAAATCCGATTTTTGCTTTTTGAAACCCAAAATCCCATTGTCCGTCAAGCATTTCAATTTCTTTTCTTTCAAACTGTGGGTTTGGATGTTTTGCCATTTTAATATTCATAAAACATCACCATATTGATAATAACACATTTTTATTTGTATAGCAATATATTTTGATGAAAGAAAAAGCCCGACTGTAATAGT
>JAZNIQ010000295.1:0-2880 GCA_045577555.1 Candidatus Fimenecus sp. | reverse complement strand
GGGAGAGAAGGTATTTGCACTTGTACCGCCCGTGATTCCTTCATTCGCTGCCCACATAACTGCATCATAGTAATACTCACCCTTTGATACATCAACAAAGATTGATTTTTCTGTTTCCCGAGGCGTATCTGTTTGGGCAGGCTTATCTGTTTCGGTTGGTTTTTCTGTTTCTTGAGGATTCTCGGCTTCAACCGGTTTTTCAGTTGGTTCAGGCTTTTCTGTTTCTTGAGGCTTCTCGGCTTCTTCTTCCTTTTCTTCCTCAAGCACGGGGAATGTGTAGCTAACTACAACCGTTGTATCGTGAAGTCTTTCTATGTTACTTTCGTCAACAGCAAATCCGTCAACCGATACGTTCAAGGTTTCGGCAAACTTTGCAGTATAATCCCAGCCCGAACGGATTGTGTCTATATACATTTCCACCTTGTATTCCTTACCTTCCTTGAAGGTATCGTCGTAGTCCATATATTCGCCGTCTTCGTACCAGGTAATATTCTTGCAGTCATAATAGTTAGGCTCTTCCGATTCAGGCTCTCTGTCGGCGGTCTTTCCGACTTCGGGGAAATCAATACCCGACATATTGATATATGAAACGAAAATCTCGGGAGCGTTTACTTCGTATTTAACCGTCATAAGAGTGCCGTCTGTTTCGTACTCTGCTTCTTCGCCGTTTACGATTACAACAGGATTATACTGTGCATTCTGATCTTTGCTGAAAGTATAGCCCTCGTCGGCTCTTAGGTAGATAGTGGCACGGTAGCCCATACCGCTTGCGAAAAGGTCATTTTCACCAAGACCAAAATCGTTTACATAAAGTCCCCAACGGATGCCGTTCTTTGTAAATTCATCTCCGCCACCGGCAAAGCTTACGCCCTCACCGCTGATTAAACCGAAGTACTCAGGTGAATATCCTGTCTTAGGGTTTGGGATATTGATGTTTAAATAATCTATTCTGACTTTACCATCATCAGCCTCACCATATGAAAAGTCACATCCACGACACTTATATACTATCGCACCGTCAACAGCTTCTCCGTTGTCAAAGTAGTGCTCTTCGTCGATAAGCACCTTGTTGCAGACCGAACACTGCATAAAATGCTTATCGCTGTCAAAGCGGAGATATTCGTCCTCATTATATGAGTGATTGCACTCTAAGTTATAAACTTTTGACCAAAGTATCACGGTTTTTTTAGTGGAAGAAAGTTCATAATCGCTTACTCTGTCGCCCATAATGGTAAAGTTAGGTGAATTTGAGAAGATATGGTCTCTGTCAAGGGTAACCTCAACCTTTGCCTGATACTTACCTGCAACCATTGTTGTTTCTTCATCACAAAGCTCGTCGTTATGATACCATTCTACAGAATAGCTTCTTACGCCTTCAGCATCACAGGAAAGTATGTCAGGAGAAAGTGTCATACCGTAAGCATTTGTGCCATCGATATTAAGATTTGATATTTCTTTTCTGGCATCTCTGCCCGACATAAAATTTCTTCTGTCGGCGCTTGACATATGGTGCGTGACAACAACTGTAGCCGGGCCGTCATTTCCGGTACCATTAAGCTTTGCCCATTCGCTGACAGCTAAGGCTTCACCGTTGAGTTCTGCTGTATTTCGCTGTGGGTCAAGCATATCGGAAGTAAGTCTCACACTTCCCACATCAGATGCAGGATGATACTGATATCCGTATCTTTGTTCGTGTCCTATAACGTAGGGAGCCCAATAACCCGTCAGTGTAACGTTTATGGTTGGGACAGATAAAACACGAAGATGGTTTGTACTGAAGGTTCCGCCTTTAACTGTTACATTGGCATTTTTTGTGGCTCCGAGAACATCAGCATTTCCTTTGCCGTGGAATGTACCGCCGTTGATTGTGGTAAAGCCGCCTGAAAGCCTTAAACACGCCGAACGCGAAAACTCTACGTCAACATCATTATCGTCATTTTTGACAAATGTCTTAAGGGTTGAAAAACCACGACCTAAGAAAATACCGTCGTTCACCAAAAGACTTCCGTCTTTTACTGTGATGCAGTCGCCGTTTACTTGTTGCCATGCATATCCGTCAAATCTTGCACCTATTGCCAATCCCAAAGCACCGAACTGCAAAGTATAATCAAGCATATGCCTTAAATCATAGACATCCCTGCCGTCATATATCCACATCTTTTTTGAACGGCCTGCCTCAAGTGTACCGCCGTTGATTGTTACGGCACCGCCGTCAACTTCCAAAACATTTCTATGTTTTACTTCCTCGTTAAAATATCTCGGAATGCCTTCACCGTCTCGGGGTGATGTCATCTTGCCGTAGCAGAAGAGCTTTCCCGAATTATCTCCGCTCGTGTCATTGATAACGAGCGATGCACCGTTCGGGACTCTTATCATAGTGGTTTCTACACCTGTTTCGGCATTGAGTTCAACGGATTTGCCGTTCAGATTTAAAGTTTTTTCACCACTGCCGAGCGTTATCCAGTAAGACCCTGCATCTTTTACCTGACAAGTGTAAATAATGTCACGGGTAACGATAATGCTCTTGTCTCCGTTGCTTGCTAAAATGTTTTTAAAGTCCTCGACTGTGCCGACCTCTATGTATTCCGATTCTGCGGAAACCATCACCGGAACCAATGACAGCATCATTATTAAACTTAATAAAACACATAAAAGTTTTTTCATTATTGAAATCACTCCTTATTTCTTTTGTATCTCACAAGATTCCCAAAACTGTCCTCGATAGACAATACATTTTCTTCTATGAAATATTTGTATGTTCTTGGCATAAAATCTCCGATATAGTGAATTGTCACGCTTTCACCGTTGTCAACATAGGTGAAGTCTTTTTTTGCATCACCAAAAGAATAAAAGCCTTTTCCGTCAGACAAAAAATTATAT
>JAZNIQ010000294.1:0-7876 GCA_045577555.1 Candidatus Fimenecus sp. | reverse complement strand
AAGGTGACCAGCCATTTTCTTGCCTTTGAAGATACGAGCTGGGTCGATAACGCCGAGTGAACCACCGTGACGGTGAACAGGGCCTGTACCGTGTGTTTCTTTAAGACGTGAGAAGTTCCAACGCTTAATTACACCTGCTGTACCCTTACCTTTGCTTGTTCCTACAACGTCAACTCTGTCGCCTACTGCGAAGAGGTCAACTTTAAGAACGTCACCAACATTTACTGAATCTGTGTCCTCAAGTCTGAATTCCTTAAGAACTTTCTTAGGAGCAACGTCAGCCTTTTTAAAGTGACCAGCCATTGGCTTATTCACTTTAGTTACCTTAACGTCACCGTAACCTACCTGAACTGCGGCATAACCGTCGTTCTCGATAGTCTTTTTCTGCACTACTGTGCATGGACCAGCCTCAACAACTGTAACGGGGATTACTTTACCGTTTTCGTCGAAAAGCTGTGTCATACCGATTTTCTTACCGATAAGACCTTTTTGCATTTTTATTTCCTCCTTTGGTTATTGGTCGGTATTTTACCGACTTGACCTTGCTCGATGTTTTTTTAAAGATTAGAGTTTAATCTCAATATCAACACCGGCAGGAAGCTCAAGACTTGTAAGAGCCTCAACAGTTTTGTTTGAGGGTCTTAAAATGTCGATAAGCCTTTTGTGTGTTCTTTGCTCAAACTGTTCACGGCTGTCTTTGTACTTATGAACAGCGCGAAGGATTGTAACAACCTCTTTTTCTGTTGGAAGCGGAACCGGACCTGAAACCTGAGCGCCTGTGCGCTTTGCTGTTTCAACAATCTTTTCTGCTGCCTTGTCAACGAGGTCATGGTCATAACCCTTAAGTCTGATTCTGATTTTCTTACCTTTTGTTGCTGCCATTTTGGTTTCCTCCTAAATTTCTGGGCGCGTTATTTTACTTGCAACTTAGCCGGGTGTTTCAACCCTGCCATTTTTAAAACCGAAAAATCGGTTCTGATTTTTCGGACGGCGTAAAATAGCGCAGAATGCTCCTGCAAGTACCGTTGTGACGCAGTTGGGTTTACATCACAAGGTTTTAAAAGCATTATTGGTCGCCCGATTTAAAATCAGACATACTCCACGGTAATTCCCTGCATCATAAGTGCAGCCACCTACCGCTTCAACGCATATCGCACACAATTTGCAAATGGGCATACCACACCCATTCCCACGCGTGCCCTGATATAATAACACATTATTTGTTAAAATGCAATAACTTTTTTAAAAAAACTTTGTTAAAAACGCAGAATTTTTTATTCTGTTTTTCAGCACACAATATCTTGTGTTTTAAGCATATTTCCGACACAAAAGTTATGATATTCTCATAGTAAAAAATCGCTCTATGTATAATATGTATATAAAAAGTTGAAAAAAATCGTATATAAAACAGCAATGGCGGGGTCAAGACCCCGCCCTACCATTAACACATTCGTTCTTATAAATTCAACTGTTTGCTTGTCCTGTATATGCTGACACGAGAACTCTGAGTTGTTCAACAGTATCAAACTTTGCACCCGACTCTACAATTGCCGACCTTATAGATATAGGAAGTGCATCAAAATATGCCTTTGTTTCCGGACTCATATTATTCATAAAAAAATCACCTCGGTAATATTTTACCAAGGTGATATTGTTTTATGCATTATAAAACCTTTGAAAGGAAATCTTTAAGTCTTGGATTCTGTGGATTTGTGAAGAATTCTTCAGGAGTATTCTCCTCAATAATTTTACCTTCATCCATAAAAATAACACGAGTACCAACTTCACGTGCAAATCCCATTTCGTGAGTAACAACAACCATTGTCATACCACTGTCCGCAAGTTCTTTCATCAATTCAAGAACTTCACCAACCATTTCAGGGTCGAGTGCTGAAGTAGGCTCGTCAAAAAGAATAACATCGGGATTCATTGCAAGTGCACGGACAATGGCAACGCGCTGTTTTTGTCCGCCTGAAAGCTGACTCGGATAAGCATCTGCCTTATCTTCAAGACCGATTCGCTTAAGAAGTTCCACTGCTTGTGTTTTTGCTTCTGCTTTAATTTCTTTTGTACTCTTGATAGTTTCATTCTGCGGATTATTGCGACGAAGTTTCTTCATTCGTTTTTTCTCCACATAAACAGGAGCAAGCATAATATTTTCAATAACGGTTTTGTTATTAAAAAGATTGAAGTGTTGGAAAACCATTCCCATTTTCTGACGGTGAATATTAATATCCACTTTCATATCGGCAATATCCACACCATTAAAGATAATACTACCGGAAGTTGGATCTTCCATACAGTTAAGGCAACGAAGGAATGTTGATTTACCCGAACCTGACGGACCAACCACAACAACCTTTTCACCCTTGTTGATTTTAATATTGACATCGTGAAGGACATCTATTTTTCCAAATGATTTATTAAGGTTAACGACCTCTATCACTTTTACTCAGACTCCTTTCCATCAATTTAACAAGACCACTGATAATGAGAACAAGAACAATGTAAATCAGTGCCATTACAAGATAAGGCACCATAAATTCGTAGCTGTTTGAACCGATACGGTTGAACGCAACATAAAGGTCAAGAGCACCAACGAAACTAACAACCGATGTTTCTTTAATAAGTGTAATAAACTCATTACCAAGTGTTGGAAGAATATTCTTAATTGCCTGTGGAATAACAATTTTAATCATTGTTGTACTAAAACTTAAACCGATGGCACGGCCACCCTCCATCTGACCCGGGTCAACAGACTGAATACCGCTTCGCATGATTTCAGAAATATATGCACCCGAATTAAGACCAAACACCACGATGGCAACGGAAACAGATGGAAGATTAATCCCCATAAGCGGCAATGCAACATAGTATGATAAAAGAAGTTGCACAACCATTGGAGTTCCACGGAAGAATGAAACATAAAAGCTGCAGATTCCGTTAAGAATTCTCGGCAAAAGTTTGTATTTCGGTAACACTCTTACGATAGCAATCAATGTACCGATTACAATACCGATAACAAGACCGAAAACTGCAATTTTTACGGTATTCTGAAGTCCTTCAAGCACAGTTTTATATCCGTCTGCATTTATAAAGACCTCAAGAAATCTTATAACTTTTAATTCGAAATTACCCATAAATATGTATCCTTAAAAAACGCCATAGCCTCACCGCAAGGTGAGGTTATGGCATAACTTTATTTTGGTTTTAATTATGCTACTGCGTTAATTGCTTCTGTAATGAACTTTGCAGGGTCAGAATCAATAACAACAAGGTTTAAGTTGCCATTGATAAGGTCCTGAACTGCAAGAGAACCGCTACCGTAACCAACACCTGTTACTTTGAAACCGTCAAAGCCCCAGTCTGCATCACCTTTAACATACCAGTTGCCTGTTGTACCGTTTTGGAAACCAACTTTTACTGATGCATCATAGCCGTTAAGAATTGCTTCTACATCTTCAGCTGTCTTACAAGCATCAAATGTTGTATCGTCGCCTTTAACAATAAGTTTCTGGTTAGCTGTATAGTATGATGTTGAGAATGTAACGTATTCTTCTCTCTTCTCATTTACTGTAAGACCTGCCATAGCAATATCGCATTTGTGCTGACCTACTGACAAGCAAACTGCATCAAATTCCATATCTTTGATAACAAGTTCTTTGCCGAGATATTCTGCAAGGAGAGCTGCGATTTCCATATCAATACCATAGAACTTGTCACCCATTTTGTATTCAAATGGTTCAAACTGTGCATTTGTAGCAACTACAAGTTGGTCTTTTGAAGAATCTTCCGCTGCAGGAACAACGCCTTTTTTCTCACCGTCGCCAAAATATGCATTACAAATAGCATCAAATTTGCCGTTCTTCTTAATTTCGTCAATAAATTCATTTACTTTTTCAAGAAGTTCAGGCTGATTTTTATCAACACCATAAGCATACATTTCATCTGTAAGGTTAATATCGATTACCTTTACTTTTGCAACAGGTGTTTTGTCACCATCGTCTTTATTACCGCCACAAGCTGCGAAACAACCGATAACGATAACAAGAGCAAGAACTATTGAAAGAATTTTAACTGATTTTTTCATTTCAAATTACTCCTTATGTAATTATTTTTTGAATTGCAGATAGATTATATATCCCTTTTTTATAAAAAGTCAAGCATTTATTCAAAAAACTCAGTCAAAAACCGTCTTGAGTGCATTTTTATACACATTTTATGCGAATATACAGACTTTTATGCATAAAGCAAACACATTAATGACAATGGCGGGATCAAGATCCCGCCCTACCGTTATTATTTTCGTGGTATCACTGTATTTGTCTTTTTACAGATTTGTTTTAATCCATTCTTCTGCCGGAATACCGTCCATATACAAATTCACAACTTCAAAGTCACCGTTATATACCTTAACAACAAGATATGCTGACTCTTCTATAATTTCTTCTATAGTGTGGCGATAAACGTCTTCACTTTCAACGGAGAATGTTCTGATTTTCTCTCTGTTTTCCGCATTTAATCGAATATAATCTGTTCCGTCCGGTTTTCTCGCAGTTGCTTCAACAAAATATGCATAACCTTCTGCATCTTCTTCAATCACACCGTATTTACCATCTTGATAAAAAACAGCCAGTTCATCAATTAAACTATAACTAATGTCACCTCTTGCGATAAAAACAACATTTACTTTGAATTTGAATTCTTTTCCGTATTTCTGCAAGTCATCCTCTGCCTTGTTGCCGTAAGCAATCATTCCAACAGGCACAAGTAGCTGAACAACGATTGAAAAAATCAAAATGGGGAGCATAAACTTTTTAAACATCTGTGCCACCTCCGTTCAGTTGTTCCTGTTTGGACTTTTTAATTGAAAGCATTTTCCAGTTTATAAAGATAATTGATGCACCGAAAACAACTAGTAATGTACCAAAAACAAAGATATTGTTATCTCCGCTGTTTGAATATATTCCCAACAGCTGTGCAAATACAGTCAAAAGACCTAAATTAATAGTCAGTATTTTTATTTCCTTAACACCTTGATAAACAAGCATTCCGCCAAATGCTATTGACAATGCAGCACCGATATAATAAATAATATCGTATATAAGATACTTTGTATTCCAGCTTACAACCGGTTCCACACAGAATTCCTCAATAAATGCATACACAAATGTCAGACCAATCATAATGAACGGAATTACTGTTTTTGCAATTTTGAATGGCTCGTCCTCAAAATCCTCTCGTTTTACTGTCACCACAATCAATGGTACCGCTATATAAAGAACAATCGAAAATACAAAGCCAAATACATCATCACCTATCATGCTTGGTGCGTCAAACATTGTACCCAATGAAAGAGCCAGCATTGTTGAACATATTCCGATTGCTGATATCGGCTTGAATGGTGATGTAACAACTGTATTTTCCATTGATACAATATATACACAAAGGAAAAATGAGAGTAATCCCGCAAAGAGAACTGATAGTGAACCTGCTAAAAGTTCTGTCCTGAAACCTGCCAAAATAAGAACAACAATCTGTGGAACTGAAGCTATCATTGTTATCCATTGTGCAATTTTGCCTCTTATATTATCTTTATCTCGGCAAAGGTAATATGTGAACAATATTCCTACTGCGAAAAACAGTAGTGAAAAGAGTAAATTCTGCCAATTACCAATGGTCGCAATATGAATTGACATATAGTAATAAAAAGCAAGTGGCACTACTGAACCGAATATAAAGAGTATCGGAATTAACAGCACAGAATCAATTACAAGGTAATCTGTATATGACCAACTGATATTATGAATACCGTCCACAAGTGCGATTGTGGCAACTGTTCCGATAGTCCAAATAATACTTGCACTTTCACGCCAACTCGGACTGTCTTTTCTCTTTAAATATGTATATAAGGCAAAACCCTGACCTGCAATCATAGGAATTATGGAAAATGCAGTCTGTAAAGAAATGCTGAAATCCTGCCAGAATCCAAAGAACAGAATGGCAAGTCCTGATGCCACGAAAATTGAGCCGACCACAGCGAGAGTAATCTTTATACGATTTTTCTGCTTCGTTTTATCCTGAGAGATAATTACAGATTTTTTCTCTCCGTAAATCAATTCTTCAATATCTACCTCGAGAACTTCTGCTAGCATCTCCAGTGACTCAATGTCAGGTTTGGTTTTGTCATTTTCCCAATTTGAAATAGCCTGACGCGTCACATGGATTTTCTCTGCCAATGCATCCTGTGTCAGATTATTTTGTATTCTGATTTTTTTAAGATTTTTTGAAACTTTTGACATTCTTTATCGCCTCCTTACAGCCTTATTATTACATAATATTATAAAATTGTCACGCAATGATTTGTTGCAAAGATAAATTTTAGCATTTTTTCATAAACAATCCTTTCTTATATCTGCTTGACAAACCAGATAAACCTCTGTATAATAACTCTTGCATTTTGAATATGCTGCTATGGCTCAGGTGGTAGAGCACGTCCTTGGTAAGGACGAGGTCACCGGTTCAAATCCGGTTAGCAGCTCCATGAAAAAGCACTTCGGAAGAAGTGCTTTTTCAGTTTTATTCGCCTGACGGCGAGTTATATTGCTACGCAGTGATATTCCGCTAACGCCGAGTGTTATTTGCTTCGCAAACTTGTTGACGAATAAAATATCACTGAAACTGTAAGTTTCAATATCACTCTGACCATCAAGTCAGAATATCACTAAAAACTTATAAAATTGAGTGTTGCTAAATTGTAGCCCGTACACCCGCACCCGATTGATGTTTCAGATTGTGTTATATAATCAGTTCAATAAATTGGAATTTATCGAACACTTTTCGTAGGGGCTGGCGTCCTCGACAGCCCGAACTAAGTTAACAAATAAAAACAACGGGTCGTCGAGGACGCCGACCCCTCCGCACTCTATCCCTACAAATTCAAATTTATCACGTTGCTGCCAAAATAACAAACTATTATTCTAAAATGGGCTACACTGCAAAAAAGACGGTTTTCTTTTAAAACCGTCTTTTTTATTTTGTCCTTAATCCTTTGGGATAGTGGTTTTTCGCTCTGCCATTTGAGACTTTTACTCCACCCACAGTACAACCGTCAACCATTACAACCGCCCAGCCGTTTTCACAATCAGTCGAGAACTCTTCGCCGTGAAGATACTTTTTGATTTCATCACTATCGGCTGTAAGTTCAATCTTTCTTTTGAAATCTGTACCCATTGCCATAAAGAATTGGTGGTGGGGTTGAATGTAATTTTTGCGGATTTCACCTATTGTTACGCCACAAGAAAATGCCGAGCCTTTTGTAACAGGAAAATCGGGAGTGAAATAAACAGGATTTCCGTTATACATAAGCACATTGTTTTTATTGTAATGAATAAGAATATCATCAAGAAAATCTGTAACTGTTTTATCAATCTTGTCTTTATTTGTTAATGATACAAGTTTTCCCGCGTAATCTTCTTTTGTATTATGAAGCACCGCAACAAACTGTCCCTCTCCCTTTGTCCTGTGAGGGTAGCAACGTCTTGTATAATTAATATTATCGCAAGAGCAACCGTCAAACTTTACTCCGTCGGCAGTATTTTCTCTTACTCTGTCAGTTGCTGGTATAATTTCAAAATCAGGATAACGCTGTAAAAATGCATCCACAGTCATTTCGTTTTCTTCCAAAGAAAAAGTGCAGGTTGAATAAACTATATATCCGCCTGTTTTCAACATTCTAACGGCACAATCAAGAATTTCTGACTGACGTTCTGCACACATTTTCACATTTTCGGGTGACCATTCATCTATTGCAATCTCTTCCTTGCGGAACATTCCTTCACCAAGTCGGATCGTAGCCATGTCGTTCTGTGAGCCA
>JAZNIQ010000293.1:0-11378 GCA_045577555.1 Candidatus Fimenecus sp. | reverse complement strand
TGTCTTCCTAAGACCGCTTGGCCTCCGACTTTGATATAAAATCTGATAGTAATGCGATTCCGATTATCTTAATCAATAAAGAAATATGTGTTGAATCAATGTTAAAAGCAGAAAAAATAGCAGAATATGATTCAAAAAACTTGCCAATATATTCAAGTGAAAAATAAAAAATAAGAATAACTGCAAATAATCTTAATAAAAAAACATATTCTGGCTTATTAGTTTTTAGGATTACAGAAAACAACAAAAATACGATGCTTACAAATGCAATTTTAATAAGAATATTCATAGATTAAATATTGAACTTAATTCATCAAATAACGTTGATAATTCTGGTACTAACATTGCAACAATTACTACAATACCAGTTATTACAGTTAAAGTTGCAAACTCTTCTCTGCCAGTTTTTGAAAGCATTTGTTGCATTATTGCTACAATCATACCTATTCCTGCAATTTTAAAAAGAAATGATAATTCCATTTTCACCACTATATAATTAGAATTATTAATAAAATACCTGCTCCTATTATTAATGTTCCCGATGTTTTACAATTAGATAATTCAGTTTTCTCTAGTTTTTTTAAAGTTTTTTTAAAAATTTCTTTATATGTTTCACAATTAATAATTTGGCCATTAATGTCCGATTTTCCCAATACAGAAAAAAAACCAATTATATTATCTTTATCCATTTTGTCTAAATTTGCGCTTTGCTCAATTATTCTAATATTATCATTACATAATATGTAATCACTCTTTGCCGATTGCAAATTTAAATTAATTTCTTTTATAAATGATAAATCATTGTATAAATCACTCTCTGTCAATATAGCAAAAATTTCATTTACACTTAAACCCTTGTAAGATAAATATATTTGGACATTTTCAATCATTAAGATAATTTGATTAATTGCTTTAGTATGTTGTTTAATTTTTTTTACATAGTTAAACGCAATTAGAAAACTTGCTATCGCAATAAATATAATTATTATCTCTTTCATATATTACCTCATCATTTTTATAAATTCCTGAAATAACACAAGGTTCATCATTTCCTTTGAGCATAACAATATTTTCAATACATCCATTTATTAAAAGTTTTTTATATATGTTTTTCATTTTTAATTCGTTCATATTATTCGCATGGATAGTCAAAATAAATACAACACCTGTGTTCATATATTCAATTATTGCATTTATTTCTTCTTCGGAACAAACTTCATCACAAATAATAACATCAGGAGATAATGTTCTGACCGCCATTGAAATTCCTTTTGTTTTTGGATAACCATACAAGACATCCGTATTTGGTCCAAGCGAATTTGTATTATTTTTAGAACAAGAAATTTCTTTTCTCTCATCTATAACACAAACTTTATAAAATTTTCCTATTCTACCTGACGAAAGTTGATATGCTATATCTTTCAACAGAGTAGTTTTACCTGATGATGGTGCTCCAACAATTAATAAATTTGAAATATAATTTGCATAAACATATGTAATTAATTCTTCAGAAACACCATTAACATTACGAGGTATTCTTATATTTATACTCTCGATGTCTTTCATTCCTTTAACATCATTTTTATCATAAACAGCTGTCCCAGAAAGACCAACTCTCGACCCATTTGGAAGAGTTATATATCCATTAAGAATATCTTCATAATGACTATGCATAGAGTAACCGCACATTTTATTTATTGTATCTTTAATTTCGTTTTCAGTAGTGTAAATACAATTTGATGAAAAAATATAACTTAACTTTCCTGAAGAGGTCAGAAAACTGCACCCTGAGTGGGTTACAATTACAATTGGCTTGTTAACTCTAACACGTATTTCCTGAATGTTCTCAATGATGTTTACACTAATCTTTTTTAAATGCATTTGAATACGCGGTGATGTTAAAGAAACAATATAATCAAAATTATCAAGTAGATATTTGTCCACAAAATCACCTCATTCTAAAGTATGATTACTTGTCCCCTATTATTACAAAACTTTCTTGAAATGAATAATTTGTTATGATATACTTTTTATAAAATAGTTATATAGGTGTTATAAAATGAAAACAAAGATTAAAAATTTATTTCAAAATAATAAATACATTTTATTTTCCGGTGGTTCAGCTTTATTTATAATATTGCTTGTATATTTTTGCTATTCAATAATTCCATTTGGAGATAGAATAATTTATAGAATGGACCTATATCACCAATATGGTCCATTATTTTCAGAATTATATGACAGAATAACAAGTGGTGAGTCACTTTTATATTCCTGGAATACTGGTTTAGGCAGTTCTTTTTTAGGTAATTTATTTAATTATTTATCAAGTCCATTTGCTATACTTGTTTTATTTTTTGGTCATGAAAATACATTTGAAGCTGTTGCTACAATGATTGCAATTAAAGCAGTTTTAAGTTCAATGTCAATGTCATACTATTTAAAAAATTCTCACAAATCTAATTCACCTGCAATAATTGCTTTCGGTGTAATGTACGCATTTTGTGGGTATTTTATTGCTTATTATTGGAATGTAATGTGGATTGATGCAATGTATCTATTACCACTTGTTGTTCTTGGAATTGAAAATATAATTAACAAAGGTAAATGCTCATCTTATATATTTTTTCTTTCTCTTGCAATTTTCACAAATTATTACATTGGCTTCATGCTTTGTATTTTTTCTTGTATTTATTTTATATACTATTATTTCTGCTCAATTGATAAAATTGATTCAAAGAAAACTAATCTTAATAAATGTTACAAAAATTATTCGAAGCTTGAGAAATCATTTTTTTTACAAAGTGGTATTAGATTTGCGTTATCCTCTTTAGCATGCGGAATAATTTTATTATTTATGCTGTTACCTGTTGCGTATGTTTTAAGTACATCATCAGCAACATCAAGTACAAAACCAACAGAAATAGAAAGTTATTTCAGCATTTTTGATTTTCTCGCAAATCATATTGCTTCATTAGAACCAACTATAAGAAGTAGTGGTGAAGATGTTTTACCTAACATTTATTGCGGAATGTTAACGGTTATTCTTATTCCGTTTTATTTGTTTTCCAACAAGATAAATTCAAAGGAAAAAATAGCATCCGTTCTTCTTCTTGCGTTTATGTTTTTTAGTTTTAACATAAATATATTTAATTTTCTATGGCACGGATTACATTTTCCTAACGATTTGCCTTATCGTCAATCTTTTATATATTCGTTTATACTCATAGCTATGGCACATAAGGCTTTTATTAATATTTACGAATTCAATAAAAAAAATATTTTAACTGTTGGAGTTGCTATACTTTCATTTGTAGTTATAGTTCAGGAAATTGGTTCAAAAAATGTTGATAATTTTACTGTACTTGTTACAATTATTTTTACTGTATTACTCACTATAATTTTGGGAATGTTATCAAGTAAAAAAAATCAGGCATATGCCTTGAGTGTTGTTATAGTATGTTCCGTTATTGCTGAAACAATAGTTGCTAATACAGACCATTATGTAGCGCACCAGACTAAAACGGCCTATACAGAAGATTTTGATGATTTTAAAGACTTACAATCAAAAATAGATAATACTGATAGCAGTTTATTTTATCGAACTGAATTATCAAATTTACGAGCAAGAATGGATCCAAGTTGGTACGATTACAATGGTGTTTCTGTTTTTTCTTCAATGGCATACGAAAAAGTTGCAAACCTCCAAAAGTATATCGGTTTATATGGTAATAAAATTAACAGTTTCACATATAATCCTCAAACTCCAATATATAACTCTATGTTTTCTATCAAATATATTTATGATAGGAAAGAACTTATAAGTGAAGGTAGATACTATTCTTATGTAGATAGTAATTCAACATATTCAGCATATGAAAACAAATATATGTTGAACATTGCATATCCAGTTTCAAAAAATATGCTTAATTGGGATGCATCTTCATATTCTGATCCTGTTGGTGCTCAGGAAGAATACTTTAAACTTGCAACAGGAATTAGTAGTGTATATGAGAGAATATATGATTATGAATTAATTTACGATAATATATATAGCTTGGATATGGACAGTAAACTTGCTTGTAGTCTTTCACTTATGAAAATAAATTCAGATGCTGAGGCAAGTATAACTGCAAATATTACTGCACCCTCTGACGGACATATCTATGCATATATTTATTCAAGAAAACTTGACACAATAAATGTTAAATCAAGTGTAATTGATACAACAATGAATGTTTCTGACGGATATATATTAGATTTAGGATATTATAATGAAGGAAACACTGTTTCAGTTGAAATGCCATTAAAAGAAGACTCCGAATCAGCACCTGTTGATTTTATTGTTTTTAATATTAATAATGATAAATTCATAGAAGGATATGAAATATTAAAGTCCGGTCAAATTGAATATGAAGAATTTTCAGAAACAAAAATTTCAGGAAAGTTTTATGCAAATGAAAATGAAATGCTATATACCTCCATCCCATACGATAAAGGATGGAATGTATATATCGATGGAAATAAATTAGCAGACGATGACATAATTATAATATCTGATGCACTTTTAGGAGTAAATATTACGTCCGGAGAGCATGAAATTACATTTGAATACTCTATTCCAGGTTTAAATGTTTCTATTGTTATTTCTTCGTGTTTTACACTACTATTAATTTTAATGTGTATATTAAAGCGGAAAAATCTTTTCATTTTTAAAAAAGTTAACAAAAATATTTGGATAGATTCGGAATCAAAAAATAAAGACGACGTTTTAATGATTGATACAAATATTATTATTGAAACTGAGAAGGATGAGTAAAAAATATAGGATTGAGTTTAAACTCAATCCTATATTTTTTATAATAATCTTTTTAAATATTGACCGGTATATGATTTTTTGCATTTAGCAACATTCTCAGGTGTTCCACAGGCGACAATTTTTCCACCCTTGTCGCCACCTTCCGGGCCTAAGTCAATGATATAATCCGAAGTTTTAATAACATCAAGATTATGTTCAATTACTATTACTGTATTTCCTGAATCAACAATTCGTTGTAAAACTTCAATCAATTTGTGAACATCAGCGGTGTGTAGTCCGGTAGTTGGTTCATCAAGAATATAAATTGTTTTACCAGTTGAGCGTTTGGAAAGTTCTGTAGCGAGTTTTACACGCTGTGCTTCACCACCCGAAAGAGTTGTTGCTGATTGACCAAGTTTAACATATCCTAAACCAACGTCAAACAATGTCTGTAATTTTCGTTTAATCTTTGGAATATTTTCAAAGAAACTCAGCGCTTCTTCAATAGTCATTTCAAGAACATCATAAATATTCTTACCCTTGTATTTAACTTCAAGAGTTTCTCTGTTATATCTTGCACCATTACACACTTCACATGGAACATAAACATCAGCAAGAAAATGCATTTCAATTTTTACAATTCCATCACCTTCACAAGCTTCACATCTTCCGCCTTTAACATTGAATGAAAATCTACCTGAGTTATACCCACGAACTTTAGAATCTTGTGTTGATGCAAATAATTCTCTGATATCAGTAAACACACCTGTATATGTTGCTGGATTGGAACGAGGTGTTCTGCCAATTGGTGACTGGTCAATATTTATAACTTTATCAAGATGTTCAAGACCTATCATATAGTCAAATTTGCCTAAAGTTTTTTTTGCGTTATTAAGTTCATTAGCAAGATTTTTATATAAAATTTCATTAATAAGTGATGACTTTCCTGAACCTGAAACACCAGTGATACACGTAAAACAACCCAATGGAAATTCAACATCTATTTTTTTAAGATTATTCTCTGCTGCACCTATTACAGATAATTTATTACCATTTCCTTTTCTTCTTTTTGAAGGAACAGGGATTTTTCTTTCGCCAGATAAGTATTTTCCTGTGATAGATTGTTTACAAGAGATGATGTCATCAACCGTGCCTGAACAGACAACTTCTCCACCATGAACACCAGCTCCCGGTCCGATAACAACAATATGGTCAGCAACACGCATAGTATCTTCATCGTGCTCAACAACAATAAGTGTATTACCTAAATCACGCAAACTTTCAAGCGTTCCAAGTAACTTATCATTATCTCTTTGATGCAAACCAATGCTTGGTTCATCAAGAATATACACTACGCCCATAAGAGAGGACCCAATTTGTGTTGCAAGTCTTATTCTTTGACTTTCACCACCCGAAAGAGTACCTGATGAACGGGAAAGAGTTAAATATTCAAGACCTACACTCTTAAGAAAATTTAGCCTGCTGTTTATTTCTTTTATAATTGATTCAGAAATAAATTTTTCTTTTTCTGTGAGGTCAAGATTGTTGATAAATTCAATTGCATTAACAATTGACATATCGCATAAATCAATAATATTCTTGCTGCCAACAGTAACAGATAGAATTTCCGGTTTTAATCGGGTACCATTACAATCGGGGCATTTACAAGAAGTCATAACTTGCTCAATTTCCCACTTTGCCCAATCACTTGTAGTTTCTTTATACCTTCTTTCAAGATTATTTACAATTCCTTCAAAAGACGACAAATATGTTCCAGAACCATATAATGTTGAACGAGTCATCTGCATTTTCTTATCTGTTCCATAAAGTATTGCATTAAGTCCATCTTTTGAAATATCTTTAATTGGAGTTTTTAAAGTGAATCCATATTCCTTACCAATAGCATTATAATACATTGCGGCAATTGAGCCATTTTCAGCTTTTCCCCAACCGCTTGCACAAATTGCGCCTTCACTTATAGAAAGGTTTTTATTGGGGATAACAAGGTCAGGATTAACTTTTAAAAATGTTCCCAAACCTGTACAAGTAGGACAAGCACCATATGGATTATTAAAAGAAAACATTCTTGGAGATAATTCATCAATACTTATTCCGTGTTCTGGGCAAGCATAATTAAGTGAATAAAGATATTCTCTATCTCCAATAACATCAATTATTACATTGCCACCTGAATGTTGTGTGGTTGTTTCAATAGAATCGGCAAGACGTGTTCGAATTCCATCTTTAACAACAAGACGGTCAACAATTATTTCAATTGTATGTTTATATGTTTTTGCAAGTTTCATATCTTCAACAAGTTCAGTAATTTCACCATCAATTCTTGCTCTTACAAAACCTGCTTTTAAAGCATTAGCTAACTCTTTCGTATGCTCCCCTTTTTTTCCTCTAATAACTGGAGCGAGAATTTGAAACTTTGTACCCTCAGGCATGTTTAAAATTTTATCAACAATCTGATCAACGGTCTGTTGTTTAATTTCACGACCGCAGATTGGACAATGTGGAATACCAATTCTTGCGTATAATAGTCGTAAATAATCATATATCTCAGTTACTGTACCAACTGTTGAACGAGGATTTTTTGATGTTGTTTTTTGGTCAATTGAAATAGCTGGAGAAAGACCTTCAATAGATTCAACATTTGGTTTCTCCATCTGACCCAAAAACATACGTGCATATGATGAAAGAGATTCAATATAACGTCTTTGTCCTTCGGCATAAATTGTATCAAATGCAAGGGAAGACTTACCCGAACCAGATAAACCTGTAAAAACAACAAGTTTATCTCTTGGAATTTCAATATCGATATTTTTCAGATTATTTTCTTTTGCACCTTTAATAATAATTTTATTATGTTCCATTTTATATACCTTTAGTGTTATGAATAATTAGTTTATATAAATTATTTTTCAGATTTAAGCTTTTCAATTTTATCACGAAGATATGCAGCATGTTCAAATTCAAGGATTTTAGCAGCTGCTTTCATTTCTTCTGTAAGTCTTATAATAAGTTTTTGTTTTTCATCTCTACTCATTCTTCGTTTTACAGATTTATCTCTACTTGATATTTCAAGAATGTCTCGAACGTCTTTTGTAATTGTTTGTGGTGTTATGTTATGCTCCTTGTTATATGCAATCTGTTTTTCACGTCTGCGATATGTTTCATTAATTGCATTTTCCATAGACTTTGTAACTGTATCAGCATACATAATAACATGACCATTTGCGTTTCGAGCAGCTCGTCCAATAATCTGAATAAGAGATGTTTCGGAACGTAAAAAACCTTCTTTATCTGCATCAAGAATTGCAATTAATGATACTTCGGGAATGTCAAGACCTTCACGAAGAAGATTTATTCCAATAAGAACATCAAATTCTCCCAAGCGTAAATCTCGAATCAGTTCCATTCTCTCAATAGTGTCAATATCATAATGCATATATCGAACACGAATTCCATGCTGAGATAGATATTCAGTAAGATTTTCAGCCATTTTTTTTGTTAATGTAGTAACAAGAACTCTTTCTTTTTTATCTATTCTAATATTAATCTCTGAAATCAAATCATCAATTTGACCTTCGGTTGCTCTAACGGAAATTTCCGGGTCCAAAAGTCCGGTTGGACGAATAATCTGTTCAGAGATCTGAACACTTTTTTCAGTTTCAAAAGTTCCTGGCGTAGCACTAACAAATATTTTTTGTCCACTTTTAGCATAAAATTCATCAAATGTTAATGGTCTGTTATCATATGCAGAAGGTAAGCGAAAACCAAAATTGATAAGGCTTTCTTTTCTGGAACGATCACCGCCATACATGCCCCTTACTTGTGGTAATGTAACATGTGATTCATCAATAAAAAGAACATAATCATCAGGAAAGTAATCAAGCAAAGTAAATGGAGGCTCACCAGGTTGTCTTCCTGACATAATTGCAGAATAGTTTTCGATGCCTTTACAAAATCCAGTTTCTCGAAGCATTTCCATATCATATTCTGTTCTTTGTCTTATTCTTTGAGCCTCGATTAGTTTTCCTTCTTTTTCAAATGAAGAAACCTGTAATTCCATTTCATCATTAATTTTTTTTAGTGCATCTTCCATTTTTTCAGGTGAAACAACATAATGAGAAGCAGGATAAATTGCTACATGAGAAACAATATTTTTTACTGCACCTGTTAACGGATTAATTTCACTAATTCTGTCAATTTCATCACCAAAAAACTCAACTCTTATTGCTGAATCATTAGAATATACAGGAAAAATCTCGACAATATCTCCTCTTACTCTAAATTTATTTCTAATAAAATTAATATCATTACGTTCATATTGAATTTCAACAAGTTTTTTTATTAAATCATCCCTGCTTTTTTCCATTCCTGTGCGCAAAGAGATTACCATACTTTTATAATCAATAGGGTCACCTAAAGAATAAATACAAGATACACTTGCAACAATGATTACATCTCGTCTCTCTGATAATGCAGATGTTGCCGAATGTCGCAATTTATCTATTTCATCATTGATTGCAGAATCTTTTTCAATATAAGTATCAGTCGTGGCAATATATGCTTCAGGTTGATAATAATCATAATACGATACAAAATATTCAACAGCATTTTCAGGAAAAAATTCTTTAAACTCAGCACAAAGTTGACCGGCAAGAGTTTTATTATGAGCAAGAACAAGTGTTGGTCTGTTAAGTTTTTCGATTACATTAGCCATAGTAAATGTCTTACCGGAGCCTGTTACACCCAGTAAAGTTTGTTCTTTATAACCTTTTTCAACACCCTGAACCAACTTATTAATAGCTTGTGGTTGGTCACCAGTTGGTTTATACTTACTAACTAATTTAAACATAACTACCTCACGTACATTTGTTCGATTAATTATACATCATATATAAAATAAAATCAACATTATTCTAACAAAAAATGCATAAAAATCAAGTATAAGTATTGTATAGGAGTTGATTTTTATGATGAATTATATTTGGTCAATTATTATTATTTTATCTGTTATTATATCTGTTATTTCAGGTAATACAAATGAATTATCAAATGGTATAATCTCAAGTGGAAATTCTGCAGTTGAATTATGTTTAACACTTCTTGGAACATTCTGTTTATGGAATGGATTATTAAATATTGCTGAAAAATCTGAACTGACAAAGCTTTTTGCAAAAATTATGTCACCAATAATATGTAAGTTATTTAAAAATGTAAAAAAAGATGATAAAGCATTAGAACCGATGTGTCTTAATATTACATCAAATCTTTTGGGATTAGCAAATGCAGCAACACCAATCGGAATTGAAGCAATGAAAAGACTTTCGGAGAAAAATAAAGGTAAATCTACGCCGAATAATGATATGGTTTTATTTGTAATTATTAATTCTGCTGCGCTAAGAATTATTCCAACAACAATAATTGCACTTAGAATAGAAAACAGCTCCTCTAATCCTACAGAAATCATAATACCATCTGTATTAACTTCATTTGTTTCACTTGTCGTTGGTATATCTATTGCAAAAATTACAGAAAGGTTTTTCAAATATGATTAATTTATCAAGTTATATTCTTCCAATTTTTATATTGTTAATAGTAATGTTTGGATTATATAAAAGAATTGATTTGTTTGAAACATTCGTTAATGGTTCAAAAAACGGTTTCAATGTTTTTTTATCAATTCTCCCCTCTTTAACTGCACTGTTTTTAGCTGTTCAAATGTTAAAATCATCGACAGGAATTGCTATATTAACAAAAATATTTTCTCCAATTGCAAATTTGCTTAATATACCTAAAGAAATATTACCAATGTGTTTGTTATCTCCAATTTCAGGTGGTGGCTCATTAACAGTGTATGAAACTTTATTACACGATTATGGAGCAGATTCGTATATTGGACGAATTGCATCTGTTATGATGGGTTCAACAGAAACAACTTTTTATGCAATAGCAGTTTATTTTGGAGCTGTGGGAATAAAAAAAATACGGCACACAGCTTTGTGCTCACTGTGCGCCGATATAACAAGTTTTATAATAAGTGGAGTATTTGTTCGATTATTTTTCTATTAAAGAAACACCGCTCATTTCTTTTGGAATATCAAGTCCCATAATATCAAGCATTGTTGGAGAAAGGTCGCAAAGTTTGCCACCATCTTGTTTCAGATTACATTCTTTACCAACAACTACAAGAGGAACTGGGTTTGTTGTATGAGCTGTAAATGGTGAGCCGTCATCCTCATACATTTTGTCAGCATTACCATGGTCAGCAGTAATAAGGATTACACCACCCATCTTTTCAACTGCATCAACAAGTTTTCCAACACATTCATCAACTGCTTCAACAGCCTTAACTGCAGCATTAAAGATACCTGTGTGACCAACCATATCACAGTTAGCGTAGTTAAGAATAACAACATCATATTTGCCGCTTAAAATCTGTTCACAAGCAGCTTCGCAAACTTCGTAAGCGCACATTTCAGGTTTTAAGTCAAATGTTGAAATTTTTGGTGAGTCAATAAGAACTCTGTCTTCACCAGGATAAACCTTTTCCTCGCCACCGTTATAG
>JAZNIQ010000292.1:0-1761 GCA_045577555.1 Candidatus Fimenecus sp. | reverse complement strand
GCGTCCCTGTCAAATTTCACACCGAAGTTTTCACAATAGTTACTTCCTGTTTTCGGGGTGACGTCCAGAGGAATATATAAAACCTCGTTTTCAAAATCAAGCCCGTCTTTCTTCACAAGGAAATACATAAACTTTTCATCATATTTTACAGAAAGTTCTATATCGCCGCTCTTTATTACATCATTCTCTGTCCATTCAGATACATCACCATCAACATAGCATACAGATTTTTCTTTTCCGGGGTCAAATGATAAAAGACCGAAATACTGCTCATTCGTTTGATAGTCAGACCAATACGCCGTTCTTGTAAGATTTACTGCATGCATTGTATTCCAGTTTCTCTTAAACCACTCGTCCTGCCAGGTGTACACGCAACCACCATTACAACCTGTTATCTTTATATCGTTCCAGCAATCAATTAGTGCTTTACCCTGTGCCTGCTCCGATGTGTTACCCTGGTTTCTTCCTGTATCCTTATCCACCTGTGCCATACCTCTGCCGGTAGATACACCAAATTCTGATATCACAACTGGCATTGTGTGGTGATTGTTAAGCATTGTAAGATATGCTCTGTAAGCATTTACTCTGCCTTGCTCATCCCTAAATGTCTCCTTTGAGTCAATCCCGAACACCGACCAGTCCTCAGCAAAGCTCAAATAGTAAGGATAATAGGGGTAAACATGATAGGATGCAAACTGACCGGATATAAAGGCATCTGTTGTTTTTATGTGTTCTACATTTACTCTGGCACACTTCATAAAGAAATCTTTAATAATTTTCGGATACTCAAAAGGGTCTGTTGTGGGCCAGTTGGAAAATGCCACAAGTCTTTGGGTGCTGTAGCGTTCCGTTTCATATTCAATAACTTTATCCCCAACCATTGTGAGCATCGTTTCGAAGGGTGTAGCGTCTTCTGAGGTATACATATATTTTCCTTTGTATGACGAATACCCATCTATTTCTTTATACAAGTCATCGGTATATGCAACTGTTGAATCATCCCACTCAACACCCAGAATGTAACCGATAACCCAATCGGATATATCCTTTTTGTATGTACCGTGACCTGCACTTGCTACTCTGCCAAGATTAAGCTTACGTTTTCCGTGGATAACATCCACCATTATCTTACTGTTTTCTAAAAAAGTGTCATAAAAATCCTTACTATACGCGTCACGATGGGAATTTAAGATATAATCGTTTACCCATACACCGTGCAGTAAATAAAGAGGATTTTTGTTATTCTCGTTATATTTATAAAAAGCATTGTAGAAAGTATCATTTTGGATTGTATAAACACGAATAGTATTTGCACCCATATCCTGAATATATTTAAACCATCTCAAATAAGTCTCTTCGTCAATAGCAAAAGACGTTGCCCACTCGCCTGGCAGACCTGAGCCCATGTTTACACCTTTAATCTCAAACGGCTTAAATTGGCCGTGTTTTTTTATATATATCTCTTCTGCGTCAGCTTTCATAAAGGTCTCAACTGTTTTCTTTCCACCAAAATCAACATATAATCCCTCATGAAAATGCAACCAATCAAAAGAAAGAAGTACAAGTATAATAACAGATACTGCAATGATAAACTTTTTCATACCTTGTACCTCCTTTCGTTTTAATCTGACACTTCGTTATATTTTTTCGTTTTTGATTCTGCACTGTTCTGTTTAAGCGACTCGATATTCTCGTCCATAAATGCAAGTCTTTTTTTGATAAAATCTTTTAATTGCACTATATACTCTTCGTATGTTCTAA
>JAZNIQ010000291.1:0-7084 GCA_045577555.1 Candidatus Fimenecus sp. | reverse complement strand
GTTAGGTGAAAAGCCAAGTGATGCAAATCCAGTTTCGGATAAACTCCGTGATGTATTTGTGTATTTAGATTTTTCAGGTATCTTTGACCGCAAAGCTGTAGGCAGAGTTTTGGAATATCAACAAATTGCAGAATATATGTTTAAGCCTGAAGGTATAATCTTAAACTTTGGTAAAGAAGATAAAAGATATGTTGCTTTTGAACGCTCTGCATCTATGAGCCGAGACAGTAAACTATCATTTGTTCGTGCTGATGTGTATGATGCTTTGCGTGAAAGAATGATGCTCGGTATGAATATCGTTAAGTGTCAGCTAAGTAAACTCTATGCATACAATGCTCTGCTTTTTACAAGCGGTATGCGGTATTATGATGAAAGCATACTTTCCGACAAAAGAATTATTGTAATTGAAAATCCCAAGACAACAATAGAAAATGTAAATACCGTCACCGTTGAAGATGACGGCAGCAATAACCCTATGCGTAAATATACACGCACACAAAAATTTACGGATATTACAATTACTGAATTTGACGGTGAAGGGTTTGTTTCTCCAAGATTAGCAGACTTGCTTGCCAAGGGACACAACTCATTTCAAATCCGTATGCCATACATCAAAGGTGTTGTACATAAAGTTGATTTTGCCAGTTTACTTTCAGAACTAGATGTACCGTGTATTGTTGATATGTGGGGTAACAAGCATAAGCCGAATGATGTTGATATAATCCTTACTGACAGTATGTTCAAGGGCATTAAATGGATGACCGACAATAATCTGACTTGGGCAGAATACTTAAAGCGTTGCAGAGAATATAACCACGCTCTGTATATATCAGGTATGGATAAGCTTACAACTCAAAATACAACTGAGCTTAATTACCAGTTTCTTAATACACTTTCAATAACAAATGAAGAATTCCGTCCGACAGATTTACCGCTCGGTTGGAATAGTTCTCCTGAATATGATTCAAGACAGTGGGTAACAAAAACAACCGAAACAGAATATTACCTCTTTATTGCTGACAATGAATATCGCAGAAGATATTTTATTGATGATGAAACATCAGACTCCCGTCGTAAACATCGTGCAGAGCTTATTGCTAAAAATCCTCTGTTTATTGATGAGCCTATTTTCACAAAAGAGTTAAATGATAAGGCAGAAAATATTCTCAGCAAGTATTCTGTAGGAAAGCTGTTGATTAGCGGTGATAACAGATATTTATCCGATGACCTTGTAAGGTTAGTTGCACATATCGTAAAACAGACAGTCGGTGAAAGCTTTGCATACCGTCAGCTTGAAAAAGAGTTTTTATCAGATAATTTTATCTATGCACCAAACCCCTGTTACAATGAAAATGATTATTATACTGTTCTCCGTAGTCCCCATATTGCCCGAAATGAAGAAGCACTTGTAAGACCTGTTACGGCAGGATATTTGCGAAACAAATACTTTTCACATCTGAGTTATGTGATTATGGTTGATTCCCGTTCCCTTATTCCTGAAAGATTGGGCGGTGCTGATTTTGACGGAGATATGGTAAAAACCATTGCAGACCCTCTTGTCAATAAATGTGTTATGCGGAGCAGTACGGAACTGCCTTTACTTAAAATACCAACCGCAGAACCTTTGATTGCAGATGCCAATGACTGGTACGAAAGATTAATTACTGTTAAGAATATATTTTCTTCCCGTATCGGTCAGATAAGTAATGCTGCTCTCAGTAGAGGTATTATTGCTTACGATGAAAATACCAATGCAGAAGAAAAGGAAAGATATTATCGCGAGGTTGAAACTCTTGCTATATTAAACGGATTGGAAATCGACTCTGCCAAAAGCGGTATAAAGCCTGATTTATCGGACTATATTGAAAAGAAGAATACTAAACGCAGTATTTTCCTTCGTTACAAAGCTATTGTTGACAGTGATGAATATCACAGATGGTATGAACCTAGCAAAAACGCAAGGCTGAAAAAGTATTTTGAGAGTGTTGATTGGGCTGCTGTCAGTTCTAATCTTGAAAAGCTACCGTATTTTGCATATATGCTTGAAAAAGAAACGGAGAAAGCTCCTGTGATGCCTGTAAGTGATGAGCAGTTATTTGACTTTGCCTGTGAGCCTGATTGGAAAACAATGCTCAATCCCGGCACACTTAAACGGGTTGAAAGTTTGATTAAGGATTATCACGAAGCATTAAAGCGAGTACGACACACGAAACACCTGTCTGCTGATATGAAGCGAAAAAATGATATTTACCGTATTCTTTATGCCCGTGGTCAGGAAAAGGCTTACGCAGTAGATGAGTTGTATTCTGTATTTGATAATATGACACCGTATCAGATGCGAAAAGCCCGTTTAAGACTTGAAGAAGTGAATTGGCATTTTATCCCGAGAGAAGAAAGAGAACTAACATTGTACTGCATTTTTGACAATGGTTGTTTCCGCACTTATACAGATGTGTTCTGTGATTTCCGTAACGGTGGTTATCGTATTATTGGTGATATTATCTGCGATTTTGATGATATGTACCGAAAAATAGGAATACAAAAAAATATCACCCGAAAGGGTGACAGTAAAGATTTGCAAAAACTTTTATTAGGCATTGAGAATGCTCCTGATTACAAAGAGCAGATTATCCGCAATTGCATAAATATTATCCGCCCGACAGATAAAAGAAACTGTCTTGATTATGTAGATGTTGTTAAATGTGCAGTTGCTCTTGGTGAACGGCAGTTTATTTTAGAGGTGTTACCGTCTGTGGTGTCAGAATTAACCGTTGACAGAAGTCATATTTACAAAATTAACGAGCCGAAAAAGAAATGGAGGTTGTGGTAATGACAAACGAATGGCAGGAGTTTAAAGCCTATACAGGCAATCCAACCTATTCAGCAGAAAACAAGCACGACTTCTCATATCTTGGTAGATTTACATTTAAGACCATAACGGATTATGAGGGGCTCGGCAGAATACTAACTATTATTGCAAGAGGATACTTGTTTAACTATAAAGACGGAAGCAAGCTTACCGATAATCCTTACACTCGCATTGATTATGCAAGAAGGGCTCTTTGTGCTTGGTGCAGTATTCCCGGTAAAAACGAATCTGAGCCGTTTACTAATTTCGGAAAGTTATCCGAAGAGTTTCCGGAACTTGTGAACAGTAAGGGGGAAGGCTGGTATTACAGGCATATTAAGAAAGTTATTAAGTTTGTAAAGAATAACCCCGATTTTGTGAGTAAAAAAGCAAAAACTACAGTAGCAGGAATTTCAAAAGCCTTTAAAGCCGAATGGAAAATGAAGGTCAGACAGTTACAAGTGCCGATATTTGCTCTCAACACTAAGGCTGCATGGGCACTGAGATTTGATGATGTTATTGCTGATGCATTGGAACTCGGTCCACTGCGAACAGAAGAATATATTTTACCGCCCGAAAAGGTAGAGGCTTTGCACAACCTTGATTTGAATGATATTCCTTTTGAAGTGGTGTATGATGTTATTTCATATTATGAAGCAAACAAGCAACCTGACAATGAATGGGTTGTTTTGCCTGTTGCAAACCTTGATTGTTATTACGGTAATACCACTTTCAGTAAAAAGTGGTTGAGTAAAATTCCTAATAGTGTGCTGATAAGGGTAGTTATTAACGGGGTATGTAGAATAAATATTAATATGTAATCATTAAGATTTATTTTTTAAACATCGTCATTGCAATAAATAAAAGTTAAAACGGCAAACTCTTAAAAGTTTGCCGTAAAAAACTAATACTTAAAATGCCATATCATTCTATTTCTTTTCTATTATCCAATGAACATATTGACTAAAAAGATTAGGCATTATTCTTATAAGCATTCTATAAATACTTAATGTAGCCTTGTTATACTGCTTGGGATTTTTTACATCTCCCTTTTTTATAATTACTTTTAATTTGTAATCTTTAATGTTTTTTAATATGCGTTTCTCAAAATCATTTTTATAATTAAAGAACTGTATATGCATTCCTTCCCCAGGCTTTATATGTAAAAGATTTTCTGGAACTTTTCCCATAAAAAAATGTATTCTATTTCCAATATGTGTAGCATTAGGTAATGTTACAATAAGTTTTCCATTTTGCTTCAAAACTCTAAGAGCTTCATTGATTGCATGAGTCGGATTAATAATATGTTCTAAACAACAGAGCATTGTAACATAGTCAAAAGTATTGTCAGGAAAAGGAAATGTATCGCTAGATATATTGCATTGCTTGACAATCATACCTCTCTCGGCAGATAATTTTATTGCGTATTCGCTCAAATCTAACCCATATACAGTACATTTCTTTTCTTTAGTTAAATATTCACCTAAAACACTATCGCCACAAGCTGCATCTAAAACAAAACTTTTATCGCTAATAGAATTCTTGGCAAATTCCCAGCGACTACGCCAACTTCTTTCATAAGTGCCGTTTTTTATTCCTTTATCTTTTATTATCCATTCTTGTTCATAATATTTTGAAAAAGACATTTTAAAATTCACCTCTTATTTAGCTAAACGTATTCCAATATCATTATATTTATAATTTGGTTCATTACCATATCTGAAACTGCTTTTGCAACCTCTAGCATGATATAACCATCCTCCACCGCGACGAACTCTTAGTTCACCGTTATTAGGTCCCTGAGGATTATGTTGTTCATTTCCAGTATATTTTGCAAACCAATCATTACACCATTCCCATACATTTCCATGAACATTAACAAGGCCCCAATTATTTTCTTTTCCATCATTTACATTGCGCGTTTTTTCAGCTTTTGATTCATAGCAATGAGCATATTTTATTATTTCAGATTCGTCATTACCAAAACACCATTGCGTTGTAGTCATAGCTCGAGCAGCATATTCCCACTCCGCTTCAGTTGGTAATCTACAACCGACACGCAATGCACAAATATAGGCATCATACCAATCTACATTTATTACAGGCTGATTATCTTCATAAGAGTATTGTTTATGTCTATGAGAAACATCAATATTCATGATATATTCAAATGCTTTATTTGACAGCTGATATTTTGAAATCATGAATGAATCTAATATAACTTTATGTGCTGGTTTTTCATTATAGTCAATGCTATTATCATCTCCCATGTAAAAACTACCTGAAGGTATTGTTATTAAATCAAAACAATAACTACTATCAGAAAGCAACGTGTTTAGTTTTTCTTCTTGAAATTTATAAAAATTATTTTTCATTATTTGAGAACTATCATTGGGATCATATTCATTCAACAATTGAATTGAATGATATAGTACTGTTGAATTCGTTTCAAGCTTAATTAACAATTCTAATGTTTCAATTACTAGTTTTTTTGCTATATCATGTCGTAATGTTTTTAAAGAATTACGAATTTCTTCTATCATACGTAATTTTTCTGGTGAACCTGTTTTAATAATTATATCTTTTAATACTTTTATTCCAATATCACCACATTCCGTTGCCGTTCTGAGAGCAAGAGAAAGATTTTTTTTGCTTAAAAGATTAAGAAATTGCTCTTTATCTTTCTCAGATCTTAATAATCCTACATATAACTTAAATGTTTCTTCCCATATGCTTATGTCAGCAAAATCAAGAAGATTTTCTTCTTTAAAAGCTATTTGATTATCAGTTATGGCTTGTGCAACAAAAAATTCCTGAAATGTCAGATGTGTAAAACTGTATTTTCCTTCTGATATTTGAAGTAAACCGGTATCTTCTATCAAATCTGATAAAAAAATGCTCGCTGGTTTTTCTGATTGTCCATCAATTGTTATTTGTACTATAGCCTCAGTTAATGGTGCATCAAAAAGCCTTTGTTGCATCTGTAAAAATCTTAGAGCAATTATTTTTAATACAGTATATCTTAATTCTTTTTCTTGGACACATACACCTCTAGTATTTGAAAGATGTTGTATGGCTTTATTATACAATGAACTAATATTGTTGGTGAGTTTTTTTTCTTTTTCAAAAACTATGCACATTAAACACAGCATAAATATTGCTTTTTGTGCTAATTCATATATCTTATTATTGCTGCAAATTATTTTATATAGTGTATCTGCATATTTTTGATCTTTTTTTGAAAACCAAAGGTCAATATATGCCTTTATAGTTTTGTCATCTAATGGTGCTATTGTAAAAAACTTTGCTGTTGGATAATCCATTTCTCTGTTATTTTTAAACCCATTGATTCTTGATGTCACAACTACGGTTAGTAGAGGATATTTTATGGATATTTTGTTAATCTCTTCCTTAACATTTGTATAAACCTCGGGTGCAGTTTCATCTAATCCGTCGAGCAGTAAAACACAATTGAATCTCTGCGTTAATACTTCTAAGCCAAAGTTTTTGATAATGTCACCAGCAGAAGCCGATATGTAATCATTAAAAGAAATAAAATTTGGACTATAACTTTTCAGATGAACATACATTGGAAAAAAGTTATACTCTCTTCCGCTTAATTTGTAAGCTAAATAATTCATTAAAGAAGTTTTTCCAGTTCCTGGGTGACCTGTAATTATATAAAGCTGACCATTGAATTGTTCAACAAGTTCACTTGAAAAAATACTTTCGTTTTGCTCGTCAAACTCAATACCATATTGCAAATTACAATTAACATATGCTTTTTCGATCGCCTTTGTTTTAATGTTATTTAATATATGGAATTGGTCATATTTTCTTTTTAAGTTCGCCTTATAGTTGTTTACCATAGATACTAAATCCAAATCGGTTGAAGTAGATTTGGATTTAGTATCTAAGTTAATATCAAAAATCTTTTTGATATCTGAGATAGAAAAACTACCTGAATAATTATGATGTTGCAAATCCTTAAGTATTGGGAAATACGGTGCATCGTTAATAACGAGCGGGCAAATAACTTTATTATAGCTTTTTGCTTTTATTATTTCACTAGTAACATTAAATGATGCAATTGAATTGTTTGAAACAACCACTAAAAAACAGTCACATTCCTTTATTTGATTGTCTATTTGTTGCTCCCATTTTCCTGTTTTTAAGAACTCTTTATCTCTTAATACAGTTAAGTTCCACTCTTTTAATTGGCTTTCTATTTTTTTA
>JAZNIQ010000290.1:0-2566 GCA_045577555.1 Candidatus Fimenecus sp. | reverse complement strand
GCGCTGTGAAATCAAGCTCCATACAGCGACCGTTATAATAATAAACGTCGTCATCTTCGTCTATGCCTGCGGAAACGAAGCGAAAAACCTGCTTGTTGCCGTCAATTGTCATTTTTTCAAGCTTTATGTAAGGGTCGTCTTTGCCGTCATATTCCCAGACAAGACCTTCAGATTCATTATAAGGAAGAATCACTTCTTTATAATTTGCACCCGATGCCAGCCCAAACACAGCAAGAAACGGCGTTGCAACGGTTGTTGCAACAGTCAGCGCAACAATGCCGAAAAATGTAAAAAGATACATAAAGACCATAATCTCACCTCACGATCAATACCATAAAAAACCTAAAAGAAGGATATTTACAATTCATTATATTATATTTCACCGTTACTGTGCAAGTATCAATTGCAGCATAGCCGTTTTCACACCACAAGACTTTCTGATTGTGTTATTCTGGTAAAGAAGTTAAATATTGAATTATAAAGTTCAAAAAAGAAATAAACTATCTTATCAAAAATCGTTTCGTGCTTAACAACATCAATGTGGCAGGTAACGGAAATGTAATCGTGGTCTATTGAAGATTCATATTTTTTCAGCCGGAGAGAATAATTTGCAGGTTCACCATTTATCGTTACTTTATTCATACTGTCGGCAAGCACATAATAATTCACATCATCGGCTTTCAAAAAAACTGTAAGTGTATATCCGTTGCCCTCATGAAATATATTTGCACTGTTATAACCGTCTTTTATTGCAAAAACAGGATACAGACCTCCGTTGTAATCATCAAAAACCAAGCCCTTTGTTTTTATTTTCACAAATTTTTCGTATTCACTTAACCTCATTCCGTCAATATCGTTTTTGATGGTTATTTCAACTGTGTCAACCTCTTTCAAATGAACTGCATTGGCGTTTGGCATAGCAAACGAGCAAAAAAGAATAACAGCCGTAATAATTATACTTAACATTTTTTTCATTTGCTTCGCCTCCCTTTTAATTTATTCAATCAAAAATATCAATAATCAGATTAATGAAATTGTTAAACCACGCAGAAATCATATTGAAAATATTCATTGTGCAAACAACCTGGAAGGTTTGCTCAACAAAGGTGCCGTCTTCACGCATAAGGGGCATTCCGTCGACTTCAACAACAAAAACGGTTATGTTCACAACGCCTTTGCCCACTGCGGTTACTTTGCCGTTATTGTCAACCGTTGCGATATCTTCATTGCTTGATTTATAGCCGAGACTCCGCCCTGCGGGAATTTCGCTTTCAACTGTTATCTGAGCAGTCTTTTTATATTTAAGCTCTGTTTCGGTAATACTCGCAGCAATGGGAAACTGTCTTTCATAAACAGCATTTATAACAATATTTTCTGCAGGCATACCCGCTGAAAAATCCTTATCCCAGCCTTTGAATATCCATCCAGCGGGATGTGAAAAACCTGTTGGCGGAAAAATTTTTGAGCCTTCAAGATAGTTGTTTTCTCTGAGCAGTTTCCCGTCCGAATACCACTTGATATTATAGGTTTCGCAGTTTAACTTTGAAACATCAACACTCACAACGGGTCTGACACCGCTGCAATTGCAATATGACCTTGCAGAGTTCGGCAAATTACCAGATGAGCCTATATAATTTGTAAAATCGGAATAGTTGCTTGCCGTGCGGAGAAGCCAATCACCCGTTGCACCCTGAATCAGAGCATAATCGGTCGGATAGGCAATTCTTTTTGAGTTTGATGAAAGGCTATTATAATACTCCCACGGATAAAAATCAAACTGATACGCGGCATCCATGACATCTGCCAGATAAACCTTGTCATAGGTTGTTTCACTTGCATATTTTTGAGGGTCCGAGGGACCTGCACCGACAAAATATGCGTGATTTGAAACCTCAGTTGTTTTTATGATTGCTTTTTCTTCCTCGGAGAATGCCGTGTTATAAAAATCGCTGTTAAGCCATTCTCTCATATAGCTTTCTGCATAGTTATTGGCATAAAAGCTGAATTCGGAATCGCAATAGTAGTAGTTGCCGTTTTTATAAACTCTTTTTGCAAATTGCTGAGCATCAATAATGCTGCTGCAGAGCAGATTGCCGAGAGAGGCATCGCCTATTTTCCATTTAAGGGGCTCAAACTTAAACCAATAAACCTCGCCGGGTTTAAAGTTTTCGTAATAATAATCGCTTATATATGAGCTTTTGTTTGCTTCGTCATAAATGTAATACGGCTTATATTCCGTGAATGTGACTCCGCGGTATTTTTCACCGTTATATGTAACATCGGCATAGCTCATATAATCGCCCTGCTGTTCTGAACTGAGCTCGCCGTTTCCGCTCATATAACCGAAAGAAATAAAATCATCCTCTGAAATCAGACCGTTAAGCCCGGCTGTCAGCTTTTCATCGGTAACTTCACTCTGAGGGTAGCTGCCGAAGGTTACTGTGTCACCTCTGAAAAAACCGTTATCCGAAGTTTCTGCACTTGAAAAAACAAGGGCAGAAAACGCCATTATAAGAGCAAGTGCAAAAGAAAGTGTTTTTTTCATCAAAATAAGTCGGAGGCCAAG
>JAZNIQ010000289.1:0-4505 GCA_045577555.1 Candidatus Fimenecus sp. | reverse complement strand
GTAGCAATTGTTACACCATTTAATGAAGATTTAAGTGTTAATTATAAGTCACTTGAAAATCTTCTTGAATTTCACATTGCAAATGGAACAGATTCTATTGTAATTTGTGGTACTACAGGAGAAAGTGCAACACTCACTCCCCAAGAACATTCAGATGTTATCAAATTTACTTGTGATGTAGTAAACCATAGAATTCCTGTTATTGCCGGTACAGGTAGTAACGAAACTGCATATGCTATTGAGCTTTCTAATGATGCTGAAAAAGCAGGTGCCGATGCTATGCTTGTTGTTACACCTTATTATAATAAATGTTCACAAAGAGGTCTTATTAAGCATTATCAGGCAATTGCTGATAACACGTCAAAACCAATTATTATTTACAATGTTCCAAGCAGAACAGGTGTTAATGTTCTCCCATCTACTTATGCGGAACTTTGCGAACATAATAATATTATTGCTACAAAAGAAGCAAGTGGTAATATTTCACAAATTGCTGAAACAATTTCCATCTGCGGAGAAAAACTTGATATATATTCAGGTAACGATGACCAAATTGTACCTCTCATGTCACTTGGCGGTAAAGGTGTTATTTCTGTTCTTTCAAACATCTGTCCTAAACTTGCACACGATATTCCTTCCCTTTATCTTGAAGGTAAAGTAAAAGAGAGTGCTGAACTTCAACTTAAATATCTTGACCTTATTAATGCAATGTTTATGGATGTTAATCCTATTCCAGTAAAAGTAGCTATGAGAATGATGGGATTTGATGTAGGTCCACTTCGAATGCCTCTTTGCGAAATGGAAGATGTAAAAACAGCAAAACTTGAATCTATACTTAAAAAGTATAATTTAATCTAAATTAATTGTTGGACGTGAAAAAATGATTAGGATTATTTTAAGCGGCGCTCTTGGTAAAATGGGTAGAGCAATCACCTCTTGTGTTGATAATAGAACTGATTGTAAAATATGTGCAGGAGTTGATTTAGCTGATGCTGATTGTTCATTTCCTGTTTTCAAGTCATTTAATGAAATTAATGTTGAAGCAGATGTAATTATTGATTTTTCTCATCCGTCAGTACTTAATGACTTACTGGCTTTTGCAAAAGAAAATAAAATTCCTGCTGTTATTGCCACAACAGGTCTTAATGAACAGCAAATTGAGTTAATTAAAAATGCTTCAAATGATGTTCCTCTTTTCTTTTCTGCAAATATGTCTATTGGTGTTAGTTTGGTTTCTGAACTCGCAAAAAAGGCTGCAAAAGTTCTTCAGGGTAGTTTTGATATTGAAATTGTTGAGGCACATCATAATCAAAAAATCGATGCTCCAAGCGGTACTGCTTTAATGCTTGCTGACTCAATCTCTGAGGCACTTGATGAAAAACCAATTTATGAATTTGACCGTCATTCAAAACGAATGAAAAGAATGAAAAATGAAATTGGCCTTCATGCTGTTCGCGGTGGTACAATAGTTGGTGAACACGAAATAATCTTCGCAGGTCCTGATGAAGTTATCAAGATTTCACATTCAGCATATTCAAAGCAATTATTTGCAAATGGTTCAGTAAATGCAAGTTTATTCCTTGTTGGTAAAGCACCAGGTTTTTACTCAATGAAAGATTTAGTTAATTCTTAAGGAGGTATAAAACAATGAAAAATATTGATAGTATTACAATGATTGAAAATATTACTCTTATTTCAATTAATGACTCCCCTGCTGATTTCAAAGTTGTTGCACAAATTTTTGAAATGCTTTCAAATGCAGGGATTGATGTTGATATGATTTCCCAGAATCCTCCACAAGGTAAAACATCAAATCTTTCTTTTACAGTTAATGACGAGGATTTAGGTAAAGTCTTTGAAACAGCATCAAAACTTCGTGAACTTCATCCTGAACTTAAACTTGCTATCAGTAGTGGAAACACAAAAATTTCTGTTTTTGGCGAGGGAATGAAGAATTGTCCTGGTATCGCTGCAAAGGTCTTCTCTGCCATTGCAGCAACAAATGTAGAAGTGAGAATGATTACAACATCAGAGGTTGATATTTCAGTTCTTGTTTACAGTCATGATGGTGACGTAGTTTATTCAATGCTTAATTCATAAATTATAAAATAATATATTTAAGGCTTACTGATTATTTTCAGTAAGCCTTAATTTTTATTATTGTTCACTATTATCTTCTTCGCCAGATTCATTTTTATGTTCTAACGAATAATGTTTAAATGCTTCTTTTAATTCATCAGCATCTTGTCCTGCCGCAATAGACATTTGATAGTATTTTTCACAGTTTTCTATATCATTTTTTAAATGATAGATAATTGCCAACAAAGACAATGTATTCTTAAAGGTTGGTAAAATTTCTAAAGTTTTATTAGCATATATAATTGCTTTATCATAATCATGTAATCTGAAATAACAATGGGCAATATTACTGACAGCATAATGATTAGTTGGATTAAGTTCGATTGACTTTTTATAATTTAGAATTGCATTTAAAGAGTCACCGCATTGCTCATATAAAAGGCCTAAATTACTATATGCAGTATCATATTCTGGGTCAACTTTTAATAATTCTCTGTAAACTTCAATTGCAGGATAAACAGCATCCATATCTGTGTAGCAAAGTGCAGTAAACAATAAAACAGCTCTTTTTTCGGAAACTGTTTTACTGTCTCGCATTAATTCATCAAGATACTTTAATGCTTTTCTATAATTACCTTCATTATAAAGTCGCGTTGCACATAAAAGTTTTTTTCGCAAAATATTTCCTTCAAAAGCATCAGCCACTTCATCTGCATACTGTTTTTCATAAAAATCAACACTTTGTCTTCCAGCATTATTTGACCATCTAATTAAAGAACCAGCAAGCATAAGCTCAATTACAAGGAATTTAAATAAATTATCTGTAATTTCTTTGTTATTAGTTATTAAATCCCAAATATAAAAAGAAACTACACCAAGCATTAAAACAACAATAATAATTTGATATGTTCTCTTTTTCATATTTTTAATCCTTTTTATATAACGACAGAAGTTAATCTTCCGTTCTGTTCTGATATTATCCTAAAATTGCTTTATAGAAGACTTTTTTGCCTTTCTTAATGATTACATATCCTTTTTCAAAATCAGCCTTAGAAAGTGTTTTGAATGGCTCTATAACCTTTTCATCATCAACAGACACGCCACCCTGCTCAATAAGTCTTCTGCATTCACCTTTTGACTTAGCAATACCAGCTTTAATCATAATATCAGAAACAAGCACAGAATCATCATTAAAATCGTCTACAGAGAGTTCTACTGTTGGCATATTCTCTGTATTACCTTTACCTGAAAAAAGTGCTCTTGCGCCTTCCTGAGCCTTATTTGCCTCTCCTTCACCGTGAACAAGTTTTGTAAGCTCAAATGCGAGAATTTCTTTAGCAGTATTCAACTGACTTCCTTCCCAAGAATCCATCTTTTCGATTTCTTCTATTGGTAAAAATGTAAGCATTCTAATACATTTAAGAACATCAGCATCATCAACATTTCTCCAATACTGATAAAAATCAAACGGAGATGTCTTATTAGGGTCAAGCCAAACTGCACCGGACTGTGTTTTACCCATTTTTTTACCCTCTGAATTGAGAAGAAGTGTAATGGTCATAGCGTGTGCATCTTTACCTAGTTTTCTGCGAATAAGCTCAGTACCACCAAGCATATTGCTCCATTGGTCGTCTCCGCCAAATTGCATATTACAACCATATTTCTGGAAGAGTTCGTAGAAGTCATAACTCTGCATAATCATATAGTTAAACTCAAGGAAAGAAAGGCCTTTTTCCATTCTCTGTTTATAACATTCTGCAGCAAGCATTCTGTTAACACTGAAGCAAGCACCAACTTCACGAAGTACATCAACATAGTTAAGCTCTAAAAGCCAGTCGGCATTATTAACCATAAGTGCCTTGCCTTCAGAAAAGTCAATAAAACGACTCATCTGTTTTTTAAAGCAATCGCAGTTGTGCTGAATTGTTTCTTTTGTCATCATCTGACGCATATCACTTCTGCCTGATGGATCGCCAATCATAGCAGTACCGCCACCGATAAGTGCAATGGGTTTATTGCCAGCCATCTGCAATCTTTTCATAAGACAAAGAGCCATAATGTGACCAACGTGCAAGCTGTCAGCAGTAGGGTCAAAACCGATATAGAAAACTGCTTTACCTTCATTTACAAGATTTTTAATTTTTTCTTCGTTTGTTACCTGTGCAATAAGACCACGGGCAACGAGTTCTTCATAAACTTTCATAAATCCTCCTAAAATAATAAAAGTCCCCTGCAAAACGCAGAGGACGAAAAAATCCGTGTTACCACCTCAGTTTACTGTTACTTCACAATAACAGCCTTAACGAGTAACTGACATTACTCTGTACTATAACGGGTACTTCCGACACTCCCTACTGTAATTTTCAAAAGTGCAACTCCGTGATGTATTTCATAAGTTATACAAGTCGGATCGTAGCCATGTCGTT
>JAZNIQ010000288.1:0-5580 GCA_045577555.1 Candidatus Fimenecus sp. | reverse complement strand
CCCCCGACTTACTGTTTCATTCAAGGTTAAGAATACAGGTGATGTTGACGGTGCTGAAGTTGCACAGGTTTATGTGAACGATGTAGAAAGCACAATTTACCGTCCTTTTAAGGAACTTCGCGGATTTAAGAAAGTATTCTTAAAAGCAGGTGAAGAAGCAGAGGTTTCTGTTGAACTTGATAAACGTGCATTTGCTTACTATAACGTTGAACTTGGTGACTGGCACGTTGAAAGCGGTGACTTCAAGATTTTAGTTGGTGCATCAAGCCGTGACATCAGACTTGAAGCAACAGTTTATGTCGAATCAACAGTTGATGCAAAAGTGCCTGATTATAAGACAACTGCTCCATCATATTACGGCGCTAACATCATGAATGTTCCTGCAAATGAATTCGAAGCTGTTTACGGAAAAGAGCTTCCTCCATCACAGAGAGATAAAAACGCTCCTTTCACAGTTCTTAACACAATTGAAGATGCACAGGACAGCAAATGGGGTGGCAGAATTTACAGACTTCTCATAAAACTTCTTGGTGCTGACACAATGGCAGGTGCTGTTGCTACACAGCTTCCTATTAAGAACTTTATCTCCATGAGTTTTGGTCTTTTCAGTCCTGAAATGGCAGAAGGTCTTATCATTATTCTTCATGAAGACAAACTTGGCAAGGGTCTTAAAATCATCTTTAAAGGTATTCCGAATCTTATTAAGAATCTCGGTAAATTAAAGCAGATTTAAAAGCGAAAGAGAAATTATGAAAAGCTTAATAAAGGATATTGTAGTATTTATTGCCGCAGTTGTAGCTGAATTGTACGTATTTTTTCAGATACCTTATCTTGAAATGACGCACGGACATGGTGATGGTTTTGTAATCCTTATACCGGTTTTTCTGACTCCTGTAATCGGTTTAATACTTGGTCTTTTGGCAGAAAGACGATTTGTTTTCTCACTTCCTGTTTTAGTAGCAATTATTTCCATGATGATGTTGTACACTCTTTGCAAGGAAGTATTGATAGGATACCTATTGATTTTCACATTTGGTACACTTTTAGGACTTGGAATTGGCTTGGGAATAAGAACTCTTATAATCGGATGTGTTGAAGAAATCCGCGAAAAGAAAAGTAAATAATTCAACCAATAAACAAGGCGAGGTTTTTTCCTCGCCTTGTTGTTTTTATTTAACTACTCCTACATTCGCTTCGGGAAGATAATAATTTACGATTATACCTTCTTCATATACCACATAAACATATCTGCCTGCATCACCTACAAGGAGATAATTTGGAACTGTGTTATCAAAAATCTTTTGTGCTTTTTCTGCATCCTTTACTGAGGCAAGCGGGTGACCTGCATCTTTATAAGCTCTCTTTAACAAGTCATATTCTGTAACAGACTCATTGATGAAATATGCCAATTCACTGTTACTGTAATATGAATAAACACCCATATCACCCAAGTTAAACTTTACAGAAGTATATTCTGGGAATTGGCTGTTATAACTACCCCAGCCTTTGTAATCACTCTTATTCACCTCTGCAAATTTAGCTTTCGCATCATAAAGGGATAGCGGACCATCTGTATAAAGCACTTCTTTAATTTTCATAGGTTGCTCAGAAATATCATAACCGTTTTCTTCAAGGTATTTAATAGTGTTTGTCATCTGAGGATAAACAGGTATAAACTCTGAAATCAGCATATGATTAATCTCTCGTTCTTCTTCCACATATTTATCTTCAATATAAGTTGTCACGCCATTCTCATTGATAGGGTTATACACATCATCTGCATATGCAGGTGTAGTTCCCGGATAGTCAGCATCCACAGATGTCTTTGTAATTATGCCAACAGGATGATTTGGATTTTTGAAAAGTTCTTGCACCGTCATAACCGAAATATCCTTATAAAGAGCCTCTAAAAATCCGTCTGTATCCTTTATATAATCAACGTCTTCTTTTACATTAACCAGCATATTGCTGTCAACATAAGCCCACATCCAGGCTTTGAGCCAGCCCGTGGAATTATTTTCTGTGTCTGCAGGTATATCTTCAAGCATATAGTTTTTGAGAATTGCATCAAAGAAATCTGAGCCGTAAACTAATTCAAGATATTTCAAATAAGTTTCTTCTGAATAAATATCAAATGCTCTGTACTTCACCTTGCCGTTATTATTTCTGATTGCAAGTCTTATGTAACCATAAGTATCCTTATCATATTCAACCTTCTCATTTTTAAGCAATTCAAAAACCTTAAGGATTGCTTCTTTACTCTCATCAGTTGAACTTTCAACAAAATCTTCATTAGGATTCCACGGAAAAATCCAATGTTCGAACATATCTAATTCTGTTGCTTCAATTGAAACGCTCTTTACATCTGCTTTGTCGGGAATTCTATTGTATGTTCCAAAGAATCCTGTGCTTATAGCAACAAGGAATATTGCCCATACACCTATAAGTACGCCATACCATTTAAAAGTTTTAAAGGTTGTTTTGACTTTTCTTGTAAGAATAAGTTGTGCAAGGAAGTAAACAAGTGCAGTTGCAAGAAGAATTAATACAAAGCACAACCCAAAACTTATAGCATAAGATGCCATTTCTGTTATTAAATAGGCAATGGCTACAAAAGCAAATGTGCAAATAACTGCTCTTGAAACAGCAAATTTACCCAATGAATTTGCATGTTCAGCCTTTCTGCGATTGAAAAGGTAGAATGTAACGCCAACCAATACAAGTGCAATCACAAACCACAATACAAGAGGAAGAAGGAAACCTTTATCAATAGCAAGATATTCAGGTACTTTAAATTTATCAGGTGTTGTGTTCATAACCAATGGTTTTAAAAGTGTTCCGGCTGAAATGTGTTCCGAATAAGAATAAATTTCTTCCACATATTCATCTTCAAGATTCGTGCCCAATGTCCACGGATTGAGAAGTGCCATTCCTTTTTCAGCAGTACTGCCCATAGTAAAGCCTTTAAGATAACCGTACATTGTGGAATGAACACCGAAGAAAGTAAACATAGGAATAAATGTAAGTGAAAGTGAAGAAACTACAACTTCAAAAAGGTTACCCGAAACCATAGTCATTGCAGATGTTACTGCAAACCCTACAAGTCCGCACACAAAAAGTAATGCAATTATATAAAGAAAAACTTTTGTAAGATGTGCAGAAATTCCAAAGCATCCAATGTTTATAAGATAGATTATAAACATTGGTACAAAAACTGCTGTGAAAAGAGCAATAATACCTGAAACAAATCTGTTTGCAAACATTGTATATCGCTTGATACCAAGGCTTAAAAATACGTTGACCTGCTTTTTAGATAACAAATAGTTAAAAGATTTAACCGCTGTCAACATTCCGCAAGCTATCATACCGATTGGAATAAGCTCAAACATATAATAGAATGACGAGCTTGTTGTCAAAAATACTGAAACTTCATTATGCACGGGAGTTGATAAGAACTCCTTTGTTGTTACATACTGAATTACAGGAATTGTAAAGAAAATAAACAAAACTGCAAATGCGACTGCAGGAAAAAGAATTGAGCCTATAAGACTACGCTTGAAATCGTTTGTATTCACATTATTTTTCAAAGATTTTTGTGATGTCATATTTCTTTTCCTCCATTTCGTTTAAGAATACCTCTTCCATTGTAAGTTTATATTCGTCAATAGCCATAGGAAGAAGTGCATTGAGTTTCTGTTTTTGTTCTGCAGTATTTTTATCAAAAATCACCAATGCAACTCTGCCGTCAATATCAAGTGACTTATACTGAATATCTTTAAAATCGTTTTCAGTAATAGGACGGTCAAAAATCAGTCTGAACTTGCTGTAATTTTGTGAAATATCATATACAGAACAGTCCATTGTAAGCTTTTTGCCGTTAATAAGTCCAACATTGTCACAAAGGTCAGAAAGCTCTGACAAATTGTGTGATGAAATTATAAGAGAAGCTTCTGTTTCTGCCATATACTCCATAAAAAGTTTCTTTGTTGTCTCTTTTTTCTGTGGGTCAAGTCCGTCAAAAGTTTCGTCAAGAAGCATAAATTTAGGTCGGGATGCCAATGCAAGAATTATCTCTGCCTGACGCTGCATACCCTTTGAAAAGCCTCTGATTTTCTTTTTTCCGTCAAGCCCATAAACCTCAAGAAGATTCTGAAGTGTTTTGTAGCTGAAATTCGGATGATAATCTGCATAAAATTTTGCCATTGAGTTAATTGATGCGTTCATTGGAAAATAGAGGTCATCAGGGATATAGAACAAATCCTTGCGGACATCGTCATTATCATATATATCCTGACCGTCCATAATAACTTTACCGCCATCAGCCTTATAAATACCTGCTGCGGTTTTTAAAAGTGTTGTTTTACCGGCACCGTTGTAGCCTATAAGTCCATAAATAGATGATGGTTCAACCTTAAATGATATTTCTTCAACTGCCGTAAAGTCACCGAATTTTTTGGTTACATTTACAAATTCAATCATTTCAGTCTTCATCTCCTTTAAATATTTCATTGATAAGTCCTTCAATTTGTTTTCGGTCAGCACCCATAGCCTTGGCGTTGACCAAAGAAGCCTTTACTGTTTCTAAAGACTGTTGAAGGTAAATGTTTTGAGATTCAGTATCACCGCTTATGAATACGCCTTTTCCTGCGATTGTATAGATAACTCCCTGAGCCTCCAACTCCGACATCGCGCGCTTGACGGTGTTGATATTTAAGCCCAGTTGCGCTGAGAGTTGTCTTAAAGACGGTAGCTGGTCGTCTTTTTTCAGCACTCCCCTGCTGATGTCAAGAACGATTTGTTCCTTAATCTGCTCATAAATTGGGGTTCTGGAATGAAAATCAAGAAAAATATTCACCTTCTGTGGTGCAAATCTCTTTTGAAAACATTCCAGGAGAAGTAATGGTAAGAACTCTTTCTTCCAAGGGATATTGTATTTCTACAGGTTCTGCTTGTTCAGCACGAAAAATGAATCGGCCAATTCTAAAAGCCATGGGAATTTCTGACGAAAAATCCACCAACGCAGTGCGCTTTAGTTTTGGAGCAAACACAGAAAAATCCCACATAGAAAACTTGATAAAAGAACTTTCTGAAATATCTGGGATGTTTAATCGGTAGATGCGGAAAAACTTTATTCTTGTAGTTTTTTTACTTGTTCTAAAGTTAAACCAGTTCCTTCTGATATTTGCTCTATAGAAAGTCCCATTGATAAAAGTTTTTTAGCGGTATTTATTTTTTCTTGTTCAATACCTTGTTTTCTTCCTGTTTCAAGGCCGTCGTCATAAGCTTCTTTTCGTTGAACAGCGATATCAGTGTCATAATCATATTCTGCTAAAAGCATATTTCGGACCTCCTTGGACTTTCTTTCTAAATATTCGCTTAATATCCCATTTTTTATGGATTGTGTAATTGCATCTGAAAGAGGGTCTGAATGTCCTTCTTTTATCAGTGTTCTTACTTCTTCTATAAACTTAGAATATTGAGCTAGGGTTTCGCAGTTTCTTAAAATTGGATTATCTTTTCCAATATTTATATTAACAACTTTTACTGTAATTTCAAGAGGTATTTTTGTATCTTGTAAAG
>JAZNIQ010000287.1:0-5515 GCA_045577555.1 Candidatus Fimenecus sp. | reverse complement strand
ATTCCTGTGCACCAAGACCCTCTAAACCCAAAAGACACGGTGCAGAAAATTTAATTAACATAAACTACTCCATTTTACTTTATTCACGTGTAGTATAAATGATATTTTTTTTATTGTCAACCATAAGGACAAAAAAATACATACTGTTAGTTTTAATTTGCAATTTGTTAAAAAGCAAAAAATAAGGCAAGGAAAACCTTGCCCTATCTGTTTACAAGTCAATTATCTTAAACCTGCTGCTATCTGAAGTGTCCAGCGTGCATCAATTGAATTTATCTTATTGTCGCCGTTAACATCAGCCAATGCTTTTTGTTCATCATCTAAAGTTCTCAACTCCGCAACAGCCTGAAGAATCCAACGAGCATCAAGTGATGAAACCTTACCGTCATTGTTAATATCGCCGATTAAACGTACAGGTAACAGTCCGTTTTCTTCTGCATAGGTGTATGCATAAGTGCCTTTTTCAGCATCAATAACAAAATCTTCATGACAACCGTTAAATGCACCCTCACCGATTTCTGTTACACTTGCAGGAATCTTAACTTTTTTAAGGTTTTCGCAACCTTCAAACGCTGCTTCTTCAATAACTGTAATGTTTTCCGGAATTTCAACTTCTTCGAAATCCGCACCCTCAAAAGCACCTTTACCGATTGTTGTTACTGTACCGGGATATTCAACCTTTTCATAATCAATTGCATTTGGAACATAAACTAAAGTTGTTTTATCCTTATTATAAAGAACACCTGACAATGAAGAATAGCTTTCATTTGCCTCTGCAACATTGATTGCCACTAAATCTTCACAATGACAGAAAGCGTATTTGTCAATTGCCCTTACACTTGCAGGAATTTCTACCTCAATAAGTCCTGAACCGTTGAATGAATAACTGCCAAGCTTTTCAACGCCTTCAGGAAGTGTAACTGATTTAAGTGATACACAATAAAGGAATGCATAAGAACCAATTGTTTTAAGTGTTGATGGGAAAACAACCTCTGCCAATGCTTCACAATCTCTGAAAGCAAGAAGGCTTACTGCTGTCATTCCCTCCGGAATTGTAATCTTTGTAAGTTTCTTGCAATTTCTGAATGCAGCATCTGCCATTACTGTTGTGCCGTCTTTTATTACATATGCACCCTCAAGACTTGTTTTTGCTGTAATAAGGAATTTGCCGATGTAAAGAACACCATCCTGCCAGTTTGCATCATTTTTATAGTATGCTGTTTTTACAAAAGCATACTGACCGATTGTTGTTACTGAATCAGGAATCTGAACTGTTGAAATTTCAGGGTTTTTATCAAAAGCACGGTTATCAATGCCGACAACTTTATATCCGTCAATTTCTGCGGGGATAACAAGGTCAACAATTCCGGCCTTTGCCCCTGTAACTTTACATGTTTTGTCTTCTTCTGAAATAATGTCATAAACAATAACAGGTTCATCTGCCAATGCCATTACAGAAAAAACTGACAATACCATTACTAATGCTAATACAATAGAAATTACTTTTTTCATAATAATTTTTCCTTTCTAATTTATATTAAATTCAGAAATTCCTACAAATCAATTAAATCACATTAGCTCTTTTTTGTCAAGAAAATAGGGCAGGATTAAACTCCTACCCCAAAAAATTTTCAAAAAATTAACACTCAGTCATTTTTCTTACATAACGCTTAAAGAATGCAATCGCATCTTCACAACAAGCAATCGGAATTCTCTCATTTGTACCGTGAGTACAGAGAAGAAGTTTTGTATCTGCAACAAATGGTGCAAAACGGTAAATATTTTCACAAACAGGCTCATAGTTATAAGCATCCGTACCACCCATTACAAGGAATGGAGTAACAAGATTTTTGCTGTTTTGTGCTTCAGCCAACTCTTTGATTGTCTGGAAAGCTTTTGAATCTGTTGGTGATACTTGTGAAGACTCTTTACCAACAAGGAATTCTACATCTATATCCTTATTTTTTACACTGTCACGGATATGTTGCTCAACATCTTTAATTGAAACACCCGGCATTGTGCGGAAATTAACGGTTACACTTGCTTTTTGAGGAAGAACATTAAACTGCGGACTACCCTCTGCCATTGTAACTGCTGTACAAGTACGGATAAGTGAGGCAGCAGCAGGAATGTTTTTTGCAATCGCAAGAATAAGTGGTTGTAAAATAGGTGCATTCACAAGGACTACTCTTAACGGATAACCCGCATTCATACCAACTCGCTTAATAAGTTGCTTAAGATAATCGGGCATTGTTGCTTTGAACTGATGATTTTCGATATCTTTAATAACATCGGCAAGTTTACCAACTGCAGTATGTTTTGGTGGTTGTGATGAATGACCGCCTTTTGCATTTACACTTACCTTATAGTTAACGCTACCTTTTTCCGCAATACCAACACCTGTAAGATTGATGTCAAGAAGTTTGCCGAGTTTAACAGGAAGAATTGCACCGCCTTCATCAAGAACTGCTTCAAGATGAACGCCCTGTTCTTTAAGATATGCGGCAATCTGTTTTGCACCGTTATCAGGTGCTGCAACAACTTCCTCATTATGACCCAAACAAACATAAACTGTTCTTTTGGGTCGGAACCCCTCGTTAATAAGCTCTTCCATACATTCCATTACAGCAATAAGGTGATTTTTCATATCCATAGCGCCTCTGCCCCAGATAAACTCACCGTCATTATAACCGCTGAATGGTTCATGCTTCCAATCCTGTTCAGTACCTGCTGTAATCGGCACAACATCCTGATGCGCAAGCATTGCGATACCGTCAAGACTCGGGTCAGTACCTTCCCACTTGTAAACAAGGCTTGCATCTGCAACCTTGGTTTTTGTCATTGTTTTATGTACCAATGGGAATCTTTCTTCCAAAAATGAGTGGAATTTATCAAATTCATCCCAGTCAACAAGTTCTCTGTCGTAGTTAGAAATTGTCTTAATTTTAATTGCATCACTTAAATCCTGACAGTATTTTTCCATATTTATCATTTCAGGTTCAAGTTTTTTGTTTTCTGCTTTTTTCTCTTTAAAGAATATGGCACGAATAAGTGTAATTACGATAAAAAGACCTAAAAGTCCAAGGATAGCCCACAAAATTTTCATTTCTCTTCCCCATTTCAATATGATGTTTATATGTGACTTAACACGAGTGTATTTTTCTGTAACAAAAAACCGCAAAACATACAAGAGTATTTCGAGGACTTTTGAGGCAGTTACAGAGAAAATAGACTATGTTAAGAATTTTTATCTACTTGGTGAAATGTTTTTAAATTTCCTGTTTTATTACTTCTTTTATCAAGTTCTGCCATAACATCTTCTACCGCAATACCCTCATTTGCCATCATAACAAAAAGGTGGAAAATAAGGTCGCTGATTTCACCGACAGTTTCTTCCTTATTACCATTTTTTGCAGCAATTATTGTTTCGGAGCATTCCTCTCCGACTTTTTTAAGAATTTTGTCAAGACCCTTCTCAAAAAGATAGCAAGTATATGAACCCTCCTGCTTTTGCTCTTTTCTTGAAAGTATGGTTTCATAAAGATTTATTAATGTATCATTCATTGTTATCACCCTATTTGATTTTATTGAAAAAACAAGATTTACTGCCCGTGTGACAAGCAGGACCCGTCTGTTCAACTTTTATAAGTAATGTGTCGTCATCGCAATCACCGTGAATTGAAACAACTTTCTGCAAATGGCCTGATGTTGCACCTTTATTCCAGAGTTCCTGTCGTGAACGGCTCCAGAACCAGGTGTAACCTGTTTGGAGAGTTTTTGCCATGGATTCCTTATTCATATAGGCAAGCATTAAAATTTCCCCTGTGCTTTCCTCCTGAATAATGGCGGGAATAAGGTCGCTTTTCACAAAAAATTTATCAAGTTCCATTATTTTTCGCACTCCTTAATTGCATCTGCAAGATTCAATGTGCCACTGTAGATTGAGCGACCACAGATTGCACCGTACATATTTGCGTTTTTAAGGTCAATTATATTCTGTATATCCTTAATTCCGCCACTTGCGGTAATATTGCAGGAAACTGCATCATTGAGTTTTACCAGTTGAGTAAGGTTTGGTCCCGAAAGCATACCGTCACAATCAATATCTGTAAAAATAATGTACCTTACGCCAAAATCTTCCATTCTCTTTGCAAGGTCTATATAGTGAGTATCACTCTTTTCAGTCCAGCCTTCAGTTGCAACCATTTCATTTTTTGCATCTATTCCAACTGCAATTCTATCACCGAATTCACGACAAGCTTCTTTTACAAGTTGTGGATTTTTTAATGCGGCTGAACCGATAATTACTCTTTCAATTCCATTCTGAATGTAAAAATCAACGTCTTTCATTGTGCGGATTCCACCGCCAACCTCGACTTTAAGACCGCTGTTTTTCGCAACTTCAAGGAAAATCTCAGAGTTAATTCGAACACCGTCAAGCGCACCATTCAAATCCACCATATGAATCCACACAGCACCTGCCTTACGGAAATTAAGTGCGGTTTCCATATAACTGTCTGCAACCTTACCCGCTGTTGCAAAATCACCTTTATAAAGACGGACACACTCTTTATCTTTTATGTCTATTGCCGGAAAAATAATCATTTTTTAAAGAGTCCCCTTTGTTGAAAGTGTTTTGTCTGTTTTTTCTGTTGCAATGCTCATTGCATGACCAAAAGCCTTAAAAATTGCCTCGGCAATATGGTGTGAATTATCCCCGTAAGGTGCACGAAGATGAACTGTGATTTTGGCATTATCAGCAAGGGCACGGAAAAACTCAACGCACATACAAACATCAAAATCTCCACATTTTTCCTGTGGAAAATCTGCTTCAAATACAGTATATGCGCGATTACAGATGTCAACTGCACAAAAGCCGAGTGCTTCATCCATCGGCACAAAAAAGCTACCATAACGCACAAGGTTTGATTTATCTCCCAGACACTCAAAAAGCGCCTGACCGAGTACAATTCCAATATCCTCAACCGTGTGGTGACAATCCACCTCTGTATCTCCTTTACAGGTCACATTCAATCCATATCCGGCATGAGTTGCAAAGGCTGTTAACATATGGTCAAAGAAACCTACGCCTGTATCCACCTTAACTTCTCCACCATCAAGGCAAAGTGTTAAAATAATATCTGTTTCTTTTGTTTTTCTGTTGATTGTTGCAGTTCTCATCCTAATTCCTCCAACACTTTTTTGAAAGTTTCAAGCATTTTTTTGTTTTCGTATTCTGTTCCTGCAGTAATTCGCAAATAATCACCCATATTACGAATAATAATGCTGTTTTCTTTCATTTTATCAAATACTTGCTTTGCATTTTTTACTTTCATAAATACAAAATTTGTATGAGTTTCATATACTTTTTCAATTTTGTCACACTTGAGTTCAAGGAGTGCAGAATAAAGTTCTTTTCTCGAATTTACAACTGTTTCAATACAATTATCAATATAATCAGGATAAGAAAAATGCACCTCACCCAAAGCCTGTGAAACAGAATTTACATTGTATG
>JAZNIQ010000286.1:0-4737 GCA_045577555.1 Candidatus Fimenecus sp. | reverse complement strand
ACATAGACATTATCACAACCTAATTCTTTCAACTGGTCTGCCATATATTCGCAAGCCTGCTGTTCACCATAAGAACCGGGAGCCCTTTTTTCAAATTTTGTGCAGATATGTGTGATTTCATCAACCATAAACTGCGCTGCCGCATCCTTTTTTTCAATAATCTTCTTTAAATCCATAAAAAATCCCCCTGAATAAAACTTATATTATAATATTATCATAAAACTATAGAAAAATCAACTGCAATCACCCATAATAAATTGAAAAGCACGAGAATCAAACCCGTGCTTTAATGTATAATAATTAATAATTATTCACCTTTCATTTTTGCGAAACAGTCACTGCAGTATACAGGTCTGTCATCTTTTGGTTCGAAAGGAATTTTTGCTTCGCCACCACATGATGCACAAACAGCTGTGTGATAAACTCTTTCACCGCGATTTGCATTTTTGCGAGCAACACGACATTCCTTGCATGACTTTGGCTCGTTAACAAGTCCTTTCTCCGCATAAAATTCCTGTTCACCTGCTGTAAAAACAAATTCGTTTCCACAAGTCTTACAGGTGAGTGTCTTGTCTTCGTACATTTTTAAAACCTCACTGAAAATATTTTTACCCCATACGGATTTGCACCGTATCATTGAATCAATGCTCATCTTTGAGTTCCGGGCGTATTAATGCAATTATTCCGACTTATAAGTACGGATTTTACGGCGTATTCTTTGCACTGCATTATCAACTGACTTTATGCTACAATCAAGAATATCCGCAATTTCAGAATATGAAACACCTAAAAGAATAAGTTTGAAAACTTTCCTTTCGGTTTTTGAAAAATTTTCTTCAGAGAAATTGATTATTTCACTTACTTCCTCATTAAAAATAATCATTTCTTCCGGAGATGGAGAGTTAGAAAGCACATCAACGCTTTCATCTAAAGAAATATATGAACTGAGAGGACGGTTTACAATATTGTTGGACTTACGAAGTGCCGTCAACATTCTTCTTTCTGATACAGTTGACGCATATGTATTAAAAAGTACACCACGGTTTTCATCAAAAGAATAGACCGAAGAAACAAAACCTAACATACCTTCTTGATATAAATCGTCACTTTCTAAACCATTAAGATTTTTATAGGACTTTGCTTTTTGAAGAAGTTTGTCAGAATACCTTTCGATTAGCATTGATAATGCAACACTGTCGCCGGCTTTAGCACGTAAAACAAGTGAATTATCATCATATGAATCCTTAATCAAAACCGTATTCAACAAATCACCTCAAAATGTATATTAACACTTATATGTATATGATTATAACACAAAAAAAATTAAAGTCAACATAAATTTATGTATAAAATATACAAATGTAATATTTATAAATATATAAAAATATAACCACGGAAAAATCAAATGATTTCGCCGTGGCATATAATTACATAAATATTTGAAGTAGCACTGTTGCTGTGCTTAATATCATTATTGCTGCAAGAAAAATGGCAACAACTTTTATAAACTTTTCTCTATTCATTTTTATACTCCCAATAATTTTGTTGCATCATCAGAAATCATTTTTGTTTTATCTTCAGAATCTGCTCTTGTTTCCCCACAAGCTGTGATATAAATTTTAATTTTAGGTTCTGTGCCTGATGGACGGACAATCACCTTGCTGTTATCTTCAAGAGAATATGAAAGAACATTTGATTTTGGAAGATTTATAACACTCTCCTCACCTGTTACTGTATCGGTAATTTTACTCTTATTATAATCGGCAATCTTAACAACTTTTTTATTGGCGAAAGATGCTGGAGAATGCTCTCTGAGATTATTCATAATATCTGTCATTTTCTGCATTCCACTTGCACCTTCAAATGCAAAATTAAGAACAGAATTAAGGTACATTCCGTATTTATCGTAGATACTGTCCATGAATTCTTTCAGTGAAACACCTTTAAGTTTGTAAACTGCAGCCATTTCAGCAATCATAAGTGATGCCACAACAGCATCCTTATCCCTTGCATGAATACCACGAAGATAACCATAGGATTCTTCCATTCCTATAACAAAATCATCTTCCTTACCTTCTTTTTCAAGATTGGTTATAAGTTCACCTATATATTTGAAACCTGTAAGCAAATCAGCTACTTTTGCACCATAAGAATCGCAGATCGTTTCAATAAGTGGTGTTGTAACAATTGATTTTACAACAACAGGATTTTCAGACAATTTACCCTGTTCTTTAAGGGTAGAAAGCAAGTACTCGCAAAGCATTGCACCAACTTCATTACCTGTCATAAGAACATAATCATCACCATCACGGACTGCAATACCAACACGGTCACAATCAGGGTCAGTCGCGAGAAGCAAATCAGCATCTGTTCCTTTTGCTGTTTCAATTGCATACTGAAAAGCTTGACGAATCTCGGGGTTAGGATATGGGCAAGTTGGGAAATTGCCATCAGGTTTTTCCTGTTCTTTAACAACAGTAACATCTTTAATTCCAGCCATTTTAAGAACTTTACGAACAGGCTTATTACCTGCACCATTAAGTGGTGTATAAACAAGTTTAAGATTTGCTTCTTTAATTTTATCAGCATTCACAAGACTTGAGAGAACTTTTTCGTAAAACTCATCATAAAGCCAATCTTCAATAAAATCCACCATATCTTCTGCCAATGCGTTTTCAAAATTCATAGTTTTAACACCGGAAAACATATCAATATTCTGAATATAATCATATGTTTTAGATGCAGCCTCATCAGTCATCTGATATCCATTAGGGTCATAACATTTAAAGCCGTTATACTTTGAAGGATTGTGACTTGCAGTTATGATAATACCTGAAGAACAACCAAGTCTTCTGACTGCAAAAGAAAGCATTGGTGTTGGAACAAGTTCAGGATATATATACACTTTAATACCGTTTGCTGCAAGAACTCCTGCAGCACTTTCAGCAAATTCCTTTGATTTGATTCTTGAATCATACGCAATAGCAACGGATGGGTTTTCAAAACTCTCATTAAGATAATCAGCTAATCCCTGAGTTGCTTGATTAACTGTATAGACATTCATTCTGTTTGTACCTGCACCGATTACTCCACGAAGACCTGCAGTACCAAACTCAAGATTTTTGTAAAAACGGTCAAGAATTGCTTCCTCATCACCCTTTACACTTTCAAGTTCAGGAATTAAATCTTTATCTGCAACAGCTGAATTAAGCCAAATATCATAAAGTTTATTAATATCATTCATAACAAGACCTCCAAAAGATTTCTAGAATATATTTTATCCTAATTTTTGCCAAATGTAAATATATATTTATTTTTATGTTGAAAATAGTATGAATCATATTGTATAATTATTACAGAATATTTTGGATGTGGTTAATTATGTTTTCAAAAATAATTAGTCTTGGCTTATTTGGTATGGAAGCCTATAAAGTTATTGTAGAAGCAGATATTTCAGGCGGTTTACCACGATTTGATATTGTAGGGCTTCCTGATACAGCTGTTTCAGAAAGTCGTGAAAGAGTCAGAGCTGCAATTAAAAATGCTAATCTACAATATCCGGTAAGCAGAATCACAGTCAACCTTGCACCAGCGGATATTAAAAAAGAGGGTCCTTTGTATGACTTACCCATTTTAATTGCTTTACTCAGTGCAAATGAGCAGTTAAAAGGTGTTACAGATGAGATGGCATTTATAGGTGAACTTTCGCTTGACGGTGAATTGCGAAAAGTCAATGGTGTTTTACCCATGGTGCTTTGTGCAAAAAGAAGTGGAATAAAACAAATTTTTATACCTGCCGAGAACGTTAATGAAGGTGCAGTTGTAAATGGTATTGATGTTTATCCTGTTAAAACTGTATTTCAACTTTTAAAACACTTGACAGGTATTGAGTCCATTTGTCCTGTCACAAGTGAAAATTATACCGAATATTATAATCCTGTTAGTATTCCTGATTTTGCGGATGTAAGAGGACAGGAAGAAGTTAAAAGAGCTTTAGAAATTGCAGCTGCCGGTGGACACAATGTGCTGATGGTTGGACCACCCGGGTCAGGCAAAAGCATGTTAGCAAAAAGAATGCCATCAATTTTGCCTGATATGACATTTGACGAGTCTATTGAAACTACTAACATTTATTCCATTGCAGGTGCATTACCAAGCGGAATTTCATTAATTCGTTCAAGACCATTTCGTTCACCTCACCACACTGTTTCCCCTGCCGGACTTTCAGGTGGTGGAACAATTCCCCGACCCGGTGAAGTATCTTTAGCACATAATGGTGTACTGTTTCTTGATGAACTGCCTGAATTCACGAGAAATACTCTCGAAGTTTTACGTCAACCAATTGAAGATGGTATTATAAGCATTTCCCGTGCTGCTGCTAAATTTCAATATCCATGTTCAGTTATGATGATTTGCGCAATGAACCCCTGTCCTTGTGGTTATTACGGACATCCTACCAGACCCTGCACATGTTCAAATGGTGCGGCACAAAGATACTTAAACAGAGTAAGCGGACCACTTATTGACAGACTTGATATACACATCAACGTTCCTCCTGTTGACTTTGAAAATTTGTCTGGAACAAAAAAGGCTGAATGTTCAGCAGATATTAAAAAACGTGTTGAAAAAGCAAGAGAAATTCAACACAAGCGTTTTGAAGGCACAAAAATAACATGTAATGCTAAAATGGATGCTTCAAGCACACGAAAATTTTGTAAGATGTCAGAAAACGCATTG
>JAZNIQ010000285.1:0-4791 GCA_045577555.1 Candidatus Fimenecus sp. | reverse complement strand
TCTACGGTGGACCCCAAAACACATAAAAGCTATGATTGACCTGTGTAAAGGCAGAGAAATCAAGAGAATAACCGAGAAAAAATATACAGCGGTTTCGTCTTATTCAAAATCAGTTTTCTTTGAGAATAAGCCGATTATTGTCGGTGAAAGAATCAACCCAACGGGCAAAAAACTCCTTAAAGAAGCATTACGTAAAACGGATATGGATTATATCTATCGTGAGGGTGTAAGTCAGGTTGATTTGGGTGCCGATGTTCTTGATGTTAATGTGGGATTGCCCGAAATTGACGAATGCCAAATGATGATTAATGCCGTTACAGGACTCCAGAGTATTCTCAATACACCATTACAGATTGACACTTCAGACCCGTGTGTAATGGAAAATGCACTTCGTCTTTATAATGGTAAAGCTATGGTAAATTCCGTTAACGGAAAAGAGGAGTCAATGAATTCTGTTTTTCCTTTGGTAAAAAAATACGGCGGAGTTGTGGTTTGCCTGACTCTTGACGAAAACGGAATTCCCGAAACTGTAGATGGCAGATTGGCAATAGCAGAGAAAATTATAAAGAAGGCAAAAGAATACGGAATAGAGAAAAAAGACCTTGTTTTTGACCCGCTTTGTATGACTATCAGCACAAATAAAGACAGTGCAAAAATCACTCTGCAATGTGTCGAAAAACTTACAAATGACTTGGGTGTTAAAACAATTTTAGGCGTTTCAAATGTATCTTTCGGTCTTCCAAACCGAGAACTCATTAATTCAACATTTTTTGGTCTTGCTTTGCAAAAAGGACTCAGTTCAGGCATCATAAATCCCAAAAGTGAAATGATGATGAACACTTATTTCTCCTTTAATGCCTTAAACGGTCTTGATGAGAATTTTGAAAATTACATTTCAAATGCAACTGATGTTAAAGCCGAAGCTAAAACGGATGTTGTTGATTTAAAAACAGCCGTTATAAAAGGTCTTAAAGAAAGAGCAAAACAAGAAACAGAAAAAGAGTTGCTCACAAAAACACCACTTGAAATAATCGATAATATCTTAATTCCTGCACTTAATGTTGTTGGTGAGGGTTTTGAAAATAATAAAATCTTTTTGCCCGGACTTTTAATGAGTGCCGAAACTGCAGGTGTAAGCTTTGAAGTTCTTAAAAATGAAATGGAGAAAAACGGCTTACAAAACGAAAAAAAGGGTAAGATAATTATGGCAACCGTTGAGGGTGATATTCACGATATTGGTAAAAATATTGTGAATGTATTACTTGAAAACTATGGTTATGATGTTATCGACCTTGGCAAAGATGTGAAACCCGAAATAATAGTCGAAAAAGCACTTTGTGAAAATGTAAAATTCGTTGGACTTTCTGCATTAATGACAACCACCGTGCCATCAATGGAAAAAACAATCAAATTGCTTCGTGAAAAAGATAAAGATATTGCGGTAATGGTTGGCGGTGCAGTTTTAACCCCTGAATATGCAGAAATGATAGGCGCAGATTTTTATGCAAAAGATGCTATGACCACTGTAAGAATTGCTGAAAAATTCTTCGGGAAATAGGGCTATTTGTATATTGTTATAATTGACAAAATATTACAGTATGTAGTATCATATTAAGGAATTCACAGTAATTTACTATGAAATAGAAATGAGTTGTATTTATGAAAGTTTATGCAGATAACGCAGCAACAACAAAAATATCAAAAACGGCACTTAATGCTATGATGCCGTGTTTCAATGAAATATACGGAAATCCCTCAAGTCTTCATTCTGTGGGACAGGATGCTTTCCACGCGGTAAGGGATGCCCGTAATATAGTTGCCGAGTGTATTAATGCTGACCCCAACGATGTTTATTTTTCATCAGGCGGTAGCGAGAGTGATAACTGGGCAATCAAAGGTGCAGCCTATTTGATGGCAAAAAAAGGCAAAAAGCATATTATCAGTTCAAAGTTTGAACATCACGCTGTGCTTCATACGTTGAATGTGCTTGAAAAAGATGGCTTTGAAATCACTTTGCTCGATGTTTATGAAAACGGCCTTGTGCGTGTTGAAGATGTAAAAGATGCAATTCGTGAAGATACCGCACTTGTGACAATTATGTATGCAAACAACGAAATCGGCACAGTTCAGCCAATTCGTGAAATCGGTGCAGTTTGTCGGGAAAAAGGTGTTTTGTTCCATACTGACGCTGTTCAGGCAGTTGGTCATATTCCCGTTGATGTAAAGGCTGACAATATCGATATGTTGTCACTTTCAGGACATAAATTCCACGGACCAAAAGGTGTGGGTGCTCTTTATTGCAAAAAGGGGATAAGACTTCCAAATCTTATTGAAGGCGGTGCACAGGAGAGAAACCGTCGTGCAGGTACTGAAAATGTTCCCGCAATCGTTGGTATGGCAGCAGCACTTAAAGATGCCTGTGATAATATGGAAGAAAACACAAAGAAACTTGTCTCAATGAGAGAACAACTCATCAATGGAATTCTCAAAATTGAGCGTAGCCGTATTAATGGTGACCGTGAACACAGATTGCCGGGCAATGTAAGTGCTTGCTTTGAAGGTGTTGAGGGTGAATCACTTCTTCTCTACCTTGATATTATGGGAATCAGCGCTTCATCAGGCTCTGCTTGCACATCAGGTTCACTTGACCCAAGCCATGTACTTCTTTCAATCGGTCTTCCCCATGAAATTGCGCATGGTTCTTTAAGACTTAGCCTTTGTGAAGATAATACACCTGAAGAAATGGAATATATTTTAGAAAAACTCCCCCCAATTATTGATCGTCTTCGTGATATGTCACCTTTGTGGGAAAAAATAGTAAAGGAAGGTAAATAAAAATGGAATATTCAGAAAAAGTAATGGAACATTTCGTAAATCCGCACAATGTGGGTAAAATAGAAGATGCCGACGGTGTTGGCGAAGTTGGTAATGCAAAATGCGGAGATATTATGAAAATGTATCTCAAAATTAACGATGGCATTATTACTGATGTTAAATTCAATACTTATGGTTGTGCATCTGCAATTGCAACAAGTTCAATCGCAACTGATATGATTAAAGGTCAGCCTTTAAGTGAAGCACTCAAACTCACAAACAAAGCAGTTGTTGAGGCTCTTGACGGACTTCCTGCAGTTAAAATTCATTGTTCAGTTCTTGCAGAACAGGCAATCAAAGCAGCCGTAAAGGATTATTACGACAAAAATAATATCGAGTATAATCCCGCAGACTTTGAATTTGAAGAACATCACCACTAAAATTGTTTCTTTTTTTGCAATACTGCGTGGCTTTTGGCTCTCAGCATACCCGATACAGCTTCGCCTTAACCACATTGTCTTGTGAAAGAATAAATCAATTTTATAATCGTAAGGGTCGGCGTTCTCGACGACCCGCAACCAAAACCGCATTTTAAAAGGAGTTTTAAAATGACAGTAAAAGAGATGCAAGACAAAATCTTGCAATTAAAAAAAGAAAAAGATATCTGCATATTAGCTCATAGCTATGTAGCACGCGAAATCTTAGAAATTGCTGATTTCACAGGCGATAGTTTTCAGTTAAGCGTGTTGGCAGAAAAAACCGATGCAAAAACTGTTATTATGTGTGGAGTTCGTTTTATGGCAGAAACCGTAAAAATTCTCTCACCTGAAAAAACAGTTTATATCACAAGCCCTGTGGCTGGTTGCCCAATGGCAGAGCAGATGAGCAAAGAGTATATTGAGGAAATCAAAAAAGATTATCCTGATTACACTGTTGTTGCTTATATCAATACTACTGCAGCGCTTAAAACAGTTTGTGATGTGTGTGTTACATCAGCATCAGCAGTACAGATTGTAAAGAAAATTCCTAACGATAAAATTCTCTTTATCCCTGACTGTAATCTTGGCGATTTTGTTGCTAAACAGGTGCCTGAAAAGACATTTAAGTTTGTTAACGGCGGTTGCCCCATTCATGGTCAGATTACTGCCGAAGATGTTAAAAAAGCAAGGGAATATTATCCTGATTCACTTTTGCTTGTTCATCCCGAATGTAAGCCTGAAGTTGTAGCAGAGGCAGATTATGTTGGCTCAACAACAGGCATTATGAAATTTGCCAAAGAGAGCGACCATAAGAATTTCATCATCGGCACAGAAATCAGTATTGCAGAGTCTTTGCAGTATGAATGTCCTGATAAAAACTTCTTTGCACTTTCTCCAAAACTTATTTGTCCTGATATGAAAGCCACAACACTTGTTGACCTTTATAACACAATGTGTGGTAAGGGTGGCGAAGAAATAACACTCGACGAAGAAACAATCAATAAAGCCAAAAAATGCATTGATAAAATGCTTGAACTTGGGTGAAAATATGAAAAAAGCAGTTATTGCTATGAGTGGCGGAGTGGATAGCTCCGTCGCTGCTTTACTTATGAAAAATAAAGGCTATACCTGTGTCGGTGCTACAATGCAACTCTATTCCGAAGGGGATTGCAGTGATGCAAAAGCAGTTGCCGACAAACTCGGTATGCCTTTTTATATTTTCCCACTTAAAGAAGAATTCAAAAAACAGGTAATTGATAAGTTCATTGAGTTTTATGAGCAGGGCAAAACCCCAAACCCATGTGTTGAATGTAATCGTACACTTAAATTCGGTGCTATGATGGACAAAATGCACGAGTTGGATGCTGATTTTGTTGTCACAGGTCATTATGCTCGTGTAGTTTTTGAAAACGGTGAATATAAACTCAAAAAAGCCGTTGATGAAAGTAAAGACCAAAGTTATTTTCTTTATATGCTCACGCAAGAGCAACTGAAACAC
>JAZNIQ010000284.1:0-1513 GCA_045577555.1 Candidatus Fimenecus sp. | reverse complement strand
GATACTTGGGGCGTTGACTATGTTCTTTTAGATGAATATAATAAAGAAATACTCCCTGCTGTTTCATACCGTGACGGGAGAACAGAGAAGAGTTCAAATGCTGTTAATGCAATTATTTCGCAAGTCGAGCTTTATTCACGCACAGGCATACAAAAGCAAAACTTCAACACAATTTATCAACTTTATGCGGATAAGCAAAGCGGCAAACTGCAAAAGGCAAAGCATTTTCTTATGATGCCTGAATATCTTTCCTTTAAGCTGACGGGCGAAATCCGAAACGAGTATACAAATGCAACTACGACCAATCTTGTAAATGCTGAAAGTAAAACTTGGGATAAGGAAATACTCAATACCCTCGGATTGCCGGAAGATATATTCTGCGACCTTTCTCTTCCCGGCACAGTTGTGGGCAATTTCACAGATGAAGTGAAAGCTGAAATTGGTTTTGACGGTACGATTATTTTATGTCCGTCACACGATACGGCTTCTGCTGTTGCGGCTTGCCCCGTTGACGGTGAAAGTGTATATATTTCATCAGGCACCTGGAGCCTCATAGGTACAGAAAATCTTGTTCCCGTACTCACCGAAAAGGCACTTGAAGCTAACTTTACCAATGAGGGAGGAATTGAATATCGCTTCCGTTTCCTTAAAAACATTATGGGCATGTGGCTGTTTCAGAATATCCGCAGAAACATAAACAAGGAGCTTACCTATGATGAAATGATGAACCTTGCGGCAGGAAGTACATTCACCGAAAAGATTAACCCCAACGCACCTGAGTTTGTTGCTCCCGAAAATATGATTGAGGCTATCAGAAATTATCTGGGCAAACCCGATTTACCCCTTGCTGACGTGCTTTCAAGTGTTTATCATTCCCTTGCCGATTCATATAGAAAAGCAGTAGAGGAAATCGAAACTATCAGTGGAAAAGAAATAAAATCAATACATATTGTCGGCGGCGGCAGTAAGGATAAGTACCTCAATAAGCTCACGGCAGAATACACAGGCAAAAAGGTATACACAGGTCTTATGGAAGCCACGGCAACAGGAAACATACTTTCACAGATTATGTATGACAAAAAAATAACTCTCACCGAAGCGAGAGAGATAATAAAAGCAACTTTTGACATTAAGGAGGCAAACTGATGAGCAGATACAGCGAAGCCAAAGAAATTTATAAAGAATATGGCGTAGACACTGAAAAGGCACTTGAAACATTAAAAGATGTCTGCGTTTCCGTTCACTGCTGGCAGGGCGACGATGTAATAGGCTTTGACAGCAAGGAGGCTCTTTCAGGCGGTATTCAGACTACGGGTAACTATCCCGGTAAGGCAAGCACACCCTCTGAGCTTATGGCTGACTATGACAAAGCGTTTTCACTTATGCCGGGTAAAAAGAAGCTGAATCTTCACGCTTCTTACGCTATCTTTGAAGATGGTGAAATTGCAGGCAGAGATAAGCTCCTGCCCAAGCATTTCAGCAAATGGGTGGATTTTGCCAAGAAGAGAAATAT
>JAZNIQ010000283.1:0-2059 GCA_045577555.1 Candidatus Fimenecus sp. | reverse complement strand
TTTGCTTTTTCTGTCTGAGCCTTGTTTTCTAGAATAAGTTTTTCTATTGTCTCTTTCTTTTCTTTTGCAGCCTGAGTTTTTGCGTGACGGCTGTCAATTACTTTTAAAACGGGTGTGAAAAGCAAGTTTTTAAGTATTACTGTCAAAAGCAAAAAGCAAATTACAGTCCAGACCATTATTGATGGCTGTATATTCATAGTTTACTCCTTAGATTTTTGAAACAAGCATGAATGCAATAAGAAGGCCATAGATTGTAAGCGCTTCCATAAGAGCAAGGGAAATAATAAGAGTTGAACGGATATCCTTTGCTGCTTCAGGCTGACGTGCAATACTTTCCATAGCTGCTCTAGCTGTAATTCCCTGTCCGATTGATGGACCAAGTGTACTGATTGCGATTGCGATTGCTGCTGCCATTGCGATAATTGCTGAATTTGTCATTTTTATTAACTCCTTAAATTATAATTTATTTTATTCTGTAACCTCGTCAAGATAAATTGAGACGAGCATTGTAAACACTATTGCCTGTAAAGCACAGAAAAGTAATGAAAGTACCATCATGATTACAGGTGCACCAATAGGCAAGATATGATAAAGTTCTTCTGTAACCATTTCTTCACCAAATATGTTACCATACAAACGTAAAGCAAGGGATGCAGGCTTGATTATTTCATCTAGCAAAAGAAGTGGCAACATAATGAATATCGGTGATACAAAATGCTTGAAATAATGCTTTGCATTGTGTTTAATACCTGAAATCTGCAAGAAGAAAAATGTCATCACACCCAATGCTGCCGTAACGGAAAGAGAAGCTGTTGGAGCTTTTACATAATCCGTAAGACCCACACCGGGAATCATACCCGAATAGTTTGAGAAAATGATAAAGATAAAAAGTGATGCAAGGAAGGTGAAATGTTTTCTTGCTTTCTTTTTACCGAGAATATCAGAAAAGAAATTATCGAGATATTCAATGCCGGTTTCAATTATGTTCTGAAACTTTCCGGGTCTTTCTTTGAGATTCTTTTTCACAACCAGCGAAAGCAATGCGATAACCAAAAGCATTATCCACATTGTGATAACCTCGCCGGTTACATCAAGAATTCCGAAAAGACTGATAATAACCTCTGATTTTTCACCCATCGGCTTCGTCCTCCTTTTCTGTTTTCTTTGTTTTTATCGTGTCATTAAGCGATAAAAGTTTCTTTGTGAAGAAAAACATAGGTACCGTCATTCCTGCAACCGCACCCACAAGAAGATATGCAAGGTCAGCAATTTGTGTTTTTGAACCGACGAAATACACCAGAACAAGATATGCCACCTGCAGAATCTGGCGGATAACAAATGAACCTGAGTATTTTTCGGGAGCTTTTAAAAGCACTTTTTTTGAAAAAATATAGTTTGCAACAGCTATCAGAAGACCGACCGCCGCCGCAATAACAGCACCGATAATATTTGCAATCATATAATCACCGACTTACTTATGATTTTTCAAGGTTATTATAGCACTTGGTTTACTTTTTTCAATAGTAACTTTTCATATTTTATATAGGGTTTATTGTAATTGGTTTTTGTGAAAATAACCACAAAGGGCTGTCTGACGAATGAAGCGAGGCAGCTCCTTTTGTTTGAAAAAGAGCTCCTTCACTTAATCGGTGAAGAAGCTCCTTCATTATCAGTCTTCAATTGCCGCCTTGCGGGAGTTGATTTTTCTGAATATTTCGGTATCGAACTTGGGGGCTCTGTTGTAATAATAAAGACCGTTCTGCTCCTGCTCGATATCGTAAAGCTGTGTATAACAGAATCCAAACATTCTGTTGTTGTCGAGAAGTGCATCGGTAAGACCTGAATATCTCTCGATGAATTCTTCTTCTGTCTTGGGTGCGTTGCCGTAGCCCCACCCCTTTTCGTCGTCACTCCAACGGATTCCGCCGTACTCGCTGACGAATACGGGCTTCTTGCCGTCGTAAACCTCTTTGCCTCTTGCCATGTAGGGGTAATCCAGCGTTCCGTCCACGGTCAGATTCTTGAACACATTTGCGAACAGGGGGATATCCTGGTGGTA
>JAZNIQ010000282.1:0-3761 GCA_045577555.1 Candidatus Fimenecus sp. | reverse complement strand
GCACCTATAGTGATTATTTCAATATCATTTTTGTTTACAAATATTTTCATCATTATTTCCGGGAAAAAGTAAAACAGAATAAATAGGGGAATAGTAATCAAAAATGAAATAATATATAAAGATTTAACACCTGATTTAATTCTTTCAGTTTTTCCAGCACCAACATTTTGTGCTGTGTAACTTGACATACTGTTACCCAATGCTGTTAATGAAGTAATAGTAAAGGTATTAAGTTTTCCTGCAGCCGAAAAACCTGCAACTATAATATCACCAAATGTATTAACAAGTCCCTGAATAAATATGTTTCCAACTGAAACAAAACTTTGTTGCAAAATGCTTGGAACAGCAACAAAAAGAATTTTTTTGAGTATATTATATGAAAATAAATCAGCTTTAACTTGTGTTATTTTCCGTATTCTTATCATCAAAAATGTAAGGGACAGAGTTGATGCAATTCCTTGTGCTAAAAATGTTGCCCATGCAACTCCTGAAACGCCCAAATTTGTATATTTAACAAATATATAATCGAGTATTACATTAAAGATTGATGAAAAAATTAAAAAGAAAAGTGGAGTTTTGGAATCTCCAAGTGCAGTAAATATACCATTACAGATATTATATAAAAATAAAAATACCAATCCTAATGTATAAATATTAAGATATGCTGCTGAATCATTTTGCAAAATAGTAGGAGTATGTAATGCGGTAAGTAAAGCCGGGGAGATAATTAATCCGATTATTGATAATATTAAGCTTATACTTAAAAATGATATAAGGGATGTGTTGATACAGGTTTTCATTTTTTGATAATTTTTATTACCAAAAAACTGTGAAATAACAACACAACATCCAATGTTTGAACCATTAGCAAAAGCCATATATATCATTGTAACTGTATAGGAAATACCAATAGACGCTAACGCTTCACCGCCCAGTAATCTTCCAGCAATTATACTGTCAGCAATATTATATAATTGTTGAAAACAGACGCTTATAAGCATTGGTATTGTAAATTTAACTAATATTTTCGCAGGATTACCCTGTGTCATATCTCTTACCATATTATCACCGCGAAAAAGGGACTGATTTTTCAGTCCCTTTAAATTTTTATAATGTATCAAGAATACTTCTGGCAACGCTTATTCCGTTTGAAGATGCTTGCATAAGTCCTCGTGTAACAGATGCACCATCACCAATAGCGTGAAGTCCCTTAACACTTGTTTCAAAATTTGTATCAACTACAACTTTATTAGAATAAAATTTTACTTCAACACCGTAAAGAAGAGTTTCATCACTTGCAATACCAGGAGTAACTTTATCAAGAGCTTCAAGCATTTCAGCAATATCAACCATAATTCGGTGTGGGAAAACAAGTGATAAATCACCTGGTACAGCATCTTTAAGTGTTGGAATAAGATTATTTCTGCAGAGTCTTTCTGCAGTTGTTCTTCTGCCACGTTTAAAGTCACCATAAGTTTGTACAAGAATTTTACCATCACAAAGCATATTGCTGAGTTGAGCGATATGTTTGCCATATTCAATAGGTGATTTGAATGGTTTTGTAAAGTTTTTTGAAACTAAAAGTGCGAAATTTGTGTTGTTTGTTTTATAATCAGCAGATTTATATGCATGACCATTAACAACGGCAAGACCATTATCATAATACTCTGTTGCAACTTCTCCGGATGGATTAGAACAGAAAGTGCGTACTTTATCATCAAAAGTAGGTGAGTAGTAAACAAGCTTGGCTTCGTAAAGATTTTCATTAAGAAATTTCATAACCTCATCACGAACCTCAACACGAACGCCAACATCAACAGTACCAACCTGTGTTTCAATGTTATGGTCTTTACAGATGTGACTTAACCATTCTGCACCTTCACGGCCTACAGCGGCAACAATCTTGTCAGAATAATAGGTGTTTCCGCCTGCAACAATGCCTTTTACTTCATTGTTTTCAATGATAATATCCTCAACCATTGTATTGAAAATGATATTACAGCCTTTTTCTTTAAGGTGATGCTGAAGTCTACCATAAATCTTATAGCCTTCTTCTGTACCAAGATGACGGATAGGACATTCAATTAATTTCAAGTTCGCGTTAATTGCTTTTCTACGGATTTCTTCAATTTCTTTCTGCTTATCAATTCCGTAAACATTGGTATCAGCACCGAAATCAAGATAAACACTGTCAGCTTCTTTTAATAGCTCCATAGTTTTTTCGTAGCCAAGAATATCGGGCAAAGTTCCGCCAACATCAGGTGAAAGTGATAACTTACCATCAGAAAAAGCACCTGCACCGGCAAAACCTGTGGTGATTGAGCATGGCTGACATCCAACACATTTTTTAGTTTTTCTTTTTGGGCACATTCTTTTTTCAATTGAACGACCTTTTTCAACCATAAGAATATTAATATCGGGTTTTTTTGCAAGGAGTTCATATGCACAGAAAATACCTGAGGGACCAGCACCAATGATGATTACATCAAATTTATTATTCATAATAATACTTCCTCTTATCTATCTTCTCTAAAGTATGATAATCCAAGTGAAGCGGGAGGTTGATTCTCTTTTTTGTTCATCATACTTGTAACAATTAAAACTATGATTGTAATTACATAGGGCAACATTTTTAAGATTTCACGTCCTGAAAATGAAATATTTCCAAAGACAAAAGCAGCTATATATAACGCACCGAAAAGGTATGAACCAATTATTGAGATGTTTGGTTTCCATAACGTGAAAATAACAAGTGCGATTGCAAGCCAGCCAAATGCTTCAATGGTTGATGCATTTTCCCAGCTACCCTTAACATAGTCCATAATGTAGAATACGCCACCAAATCCGGCAATACCACTACCTACTAAAATCGCAACATATTTATATAATGTGATATTAACGCCCATTGCATCAGCAGTTGCGGTGTTTTCTCCGATTGCGCGAAGGTTAAGGCCAACTTTAGTACGATTAAAGATAAATGTAGTAATCAAAGCAATAACAATGGCAAAATACACATAAAAGCCGTGACCAAATAATACTTTAACAATGCCGTATGAATTTTCAGCAAATGGTAAGCATTTAGCAATTATTTTACCTGCTGTAGAAAAATCACCTTTATCAACATAGGAGTGCATTAAGAATTGAGTCAATCCGTTGCCAAATATCGTAATAGCAAGACCTGTAATATTTTGATTGCAACGGAATGTAATGGTCATTACCGCATAAATTGCACCTGTTAGAGATGCAAAAAGAAACGCACCAAAAAGAGAAGAAAGAATCAGCATTAACCAAGAAGCATTTTCGACTATTTCAAGGCTATTCAGATATAAGCTTACGAAAAGACATCCACCAACAGTGCCTGTACACATAATGCCAGGAATACCAAGGTTTAAGTGACCTGCTTTTTCTGTAATTGTTTCACCGATGCATCCGAAAAGAAGAACTGTGCCGATTGCAATGGCACTCATTAAGAATGTAAGTGTCATTTCTTAAATTCCTCCTTTTCTTTTTTTCTGAACACAACTTTGTAGTTAATAAAGAATGAGCAAATGATTACAGCAAAATAAACAATGCCTACAACAATATTTGATATTGAATCATTTGTAAACATAAATGTTTTTCTTACCTCTACCATACCTTTAGAAATAAAGGTAATGAAAAAGCTTGTAAGAATGATAATTATTGGATTGAATGCTGCAAGCCAAGTAGCCATTATACCTGTAAAGCCCATATTATTTGCTGATGATGTACTTATTGTGTGG
>JAZNIQ010000281.1:0-2696 GCA_045577555.1 Candidatus Fimenecus sp. | reverse complement strand
GATGCGAATTAGTCCTGACTGCAGACCGTTTAATTCATCGACCTGCATTTTCAGTCTTTCAAAATCAGCACAAAGGTTTTGTGCATGCGGCAGGAGTTTCATTCCATCACTGGTTGTTTTTACTCCGTTTTTATTTCTCTCAAGCAGTATTACGCCCCATTCTTTTTCAAGGTCAGCAATCATTCTGCTGATTCCTGATTGGGTATAGTTCAGTATCTCTGCCGCTTTTGTAAAACTTCCGTATTCTACAGTCTTAACAAACGAAAGGTATTTTTGTAAATTCATATCCATGCAATCACCATAACAAAATGTAATTTTAAACATAACAAACATTCGCTTTTGTTATGTTATGGTTTATGATACAATATTTTCAATCTGAAATCAAGGAGTATAACATGGATAGAAAAGCATTTTTAAAATATATATCTGCACTGCTGTTGTTTGGTCTGAATGGCATTGTGGCAAGTAACATACCGCTGAATAGCTATGAAATCGTTTTTTTACGAACACTCATTGGTAGTATTCTTTTGATTATCCTGTTCTTAATTGGCAAGGGTAAATTTCATATAAAAGAACACAAAAAAGATACGGTTTTTATTGCTCTGTCAGGAGTTGCAATGGGTACAAGTTGGATGTTCCTTTACGAAGCATATCAGCAAATAGGTGTGAGTTTAGCATCATTGTTATACTATTGCGGTCCTGTTATTGTGATGATATTATCACCGATTATCTTTAGTGAAAAACTGACTACCCCTAAATTGTTAGGCTTTACAACGGTGCTTGTTGGTATTTTTCTTGTAAACGGTAATGCAGTTGGTAAGAGCAACCCTTGGGGTTTGTTCTGCGGTGCAATGTCAGCTGTAATGTACTTCTTTATGGTAACATTTAACAAGCAATCAAAAAATATAAGTGGAATGGAAAACTCCGTAATACAACTTGTGGTTAGTTTCTTGACTGTGGCTATATTCACGGGTTTTAAGCAAGGAATTATTATCAATGCACCTGCAAACGCTTGGGTTTGGATTTTGATACTTGGTATTATAAACACAGGAATTGGTTGTTATCTCTATTTTTCGCCACTCGCAAAACTACCTGTGCAAACAGTAGCAGTGTGCGGTTATTTGGAACCTTTGTCAGCGGTTGTTTTTGCTTCTCTCTTGCTTGGCGAAAAAATGACTGTAGTTCAGATTGTTGGTGCAATTTGTATCATCGGCGGTGCAATGATAGGAGAATTGATAAAACCTAAAAGAGCATAATATTCCAATTTGTCGAACTAAAAACTACAGGAGCTGACTTGTGTAGTCAAATTTTTACATGCTCTGATCTGCTTTCAGCCGTTTTTCTTTTATTGCTTTAGCTGTTGGTTGGTGATATAATCAACTCGACAAATAAGGATTTGCAGAGGTGCTTTATGAGAAAAGAAATTGATATAAATACTTGGGATAGAAAAGAACACTTTGAATTTTATTCTGATATTGCAACACCCCATTACTGCGTTGCATTTAATATTGATATAACAAAGCTTCTTGAGTTTACAAGAGAGAAAAAAATATCTTTCTATTACTCGCTTATATATCTTTGTACACAGTCGATTAATGAAATTGACGAGTTTTTACTTGAAACTGAGGATAACAAGGTTTATAAGATTGACCGCCGTGTGCCTTGCTTTACGGATTTGAAAAAAGGTGCAACAAGCTTTCATATGGTGTCACTTCCTTGTGATGGTAATATTATAGAATTTGCAACTAACGCCCGTAAGGAAAGTGAAAACAATCCTTTGTCAGTGCATTCTCTTGGTGGCTTGAGAGAGTCTCAGATTGTATTTTCCTGTATTCCTTGGGCGGATATTACAATGTGCTCAAACGAGCGTGATTACACAGACCCGAAACTCAAAGACGATACTGCCCCTATACTTGTATGGGGAAAATACACCGAGCAAAACGGTAAATATATCATCAATATGACACTTGATGTGAACCATCGTTTTATTGACGGATATTTTGTCGGTCAGTTCGTTCAGAAGCTTGAAGAAAAAATTGCAGAGCTTAAGTGAGAGAGACAAACTTGAATTTGGCGGAGAACAATATATGGAATTTGACGAGGTGAGTATACAACATGAAGATTCATAATGCACACTATAAAATTGATGAAAGCAGTATTTTGAACTACTATGAGGTTGGGACCACAAAAAACAAATTACTACTGCTTCATGCCCAAGGGACAAACTCCTGTAGCTTCGATAATGTTGTTACAAAACTTGCAAAGTACTACCATGTGTACATGGTAGATTATTACGGACACGGAAAGAGTTCCCGCAATCCGGAAAAATACAATCTGGTCAGTATCGGCAACGACATTATGGACTTTATTGAAAATGTGATTTGTGATTCTGTTGCCGTGTTGGGTCATTCGTCAGGTGGACTGATTGCAGCATACATTGCAGCACAATCTCCCAGATGCACCCAACTAATATTGGAAGACCCTCCGTTCTTCTCAAGCTGGGGCGAAAGAAGATATAATACATACAATTACAAGGATTTATCCGCTGTCTGCCATAATTTCCTTTTACAGGATGTGGAAAAGGATTTCGTCTATTACTATTTCAAGAATCAGTATTGCTGGAATTTCTTTCCCGATGAATCCAGAGAAACTGTCAGAGAAAAACTGAGTGGTTTCGCATTGAAATACCGAACCAA
>JAZNIQ010000280.1:0-2537 GCA_045577555.1 Candidatus Fimenecus sp. | reverse complement strand
TGATTTTCTTTACAACTTCTATTTTAAATTCAGCTGTGTATTTTCGGTTCTTTCTCATTTTATCACTCCTTTGTTTTACTATATCACAAAAAGAAAAAGTAGACACTTTTTTGTGTCTACTTTTATTTTACTCTTTCACCTCAACAGTCAGGGGTATTTTCATGCGTATATCAGCTCGATATATACAGTACTTTTATACCCTTTGGGGTATAAAATAAAATCTTCTGAATAAAATTATACCATAACGGGTATAATCAATGTGTAAAACTGTTGACTTTATACCCAATCGGGTGTAATATATAGCTATGAATACTATTGCTGAATTTATCAAACAAAAAAGAAAAGAAGCAGGACTTACGCAAGAGGAGTTTGCGATCCGTTCAGGTCTTGGCCTAAGATTTGTTCGTGAGCTTGAACAAGGCAAGGAGACGGTTCGTATGGACAAGGTGAATCAGGCTCTTTCAATGTTTGGCATGAAGGCAGTTCCCGGAAGGAAGGATGACTGATGGAAGCATACAGAACAGCGCATGTATATGTACGGGATACCTTTGCAGGAACACTGAAAGAAACCGATTACGGATATTCTTTTGTTTATGACAGTGAATATCTTGAAAACGAAAATGCCTCTGCGATAAGCCTCACTATGCCCTTAACCGGTGAAGAATACAAGTCGAAAACCTTATTTGCGTTTTTTGATGGCCTCATTCCTGAGGGTTGGTTGTTGAATGTTGTAAGTCATAACTGGAAGATTGACCGAAAAGATAGGTTCGGCCTGCTTTTGGTTGCCTGTAAGGACCCGATCGGAAACGTAAGTATCAAGGGGGGTAAGGAATGAATTGTTTATGTTGCGGCAAAGAGCTTAAAACACAGGGCTCTCCTTACGGATGGCATAAAAGCTGTATAAAAAGTTTTTTCGGAACAAGCAAGTTACCGGATATTGATGTTTCGGAAGAGATTTTCAATCAGCTTGCAATAGACAGTACAACCAAAGGATTTACCGTTCCGGGTGTACAGAAAAAACTGTCATTGCATCTGACAAAAGATAAGGAACCGAGACTTACACTCGTGAATTATCCCACAGGATATATTCTCAAGCCTCAAACTCAAGAATATGAGGCATTGCCTGAGATGGAGTATCTTGTAATGCAAATGGCAAGGCTGAGCGGTATAAAGACAGTACCCTTTGCTCTTGTAAAGTTGTCTTCACAAAGTGGCGCTTTTGTATATATCACAAAGAGAATTGACCGGGAAAACAGTCAAATGCTTGCAATGGAGGATTTTTGTCAGCTCGACGGCAGATTAACAGAAGATAAGTACAGAGGCTCCTATGAGCGATGCGGAAAAATCGTTTCGAAATATTCCGTTAATCCCGGTCTTGATCTGACAGAACTTTACATCAGAATAATTTTTTCTTTTGCAGTAGGTAATTCTGATATGCACCTGAAGAATTTCTCACTTATTGAAACTGCACAGAAAAGTGAAGAGTATGTCTTATCTGCGGCTTATGATATGCTTTCAACTAATGTCGTTATTCCTGAAGATAAAGAGCAGCTTGCTCTTACCGCAAACGGTAAAAAGCAGAATCTTTGCAGAAAAGATTTTCTTATTCTTGCCGAAAACATTGGAATTTCTCAGAAATCTGCAGAAAAAATTATTGATAAAATAGCTAAAATGAAATCTAAATATATCGCAATGTGTCAAGCTTCATATATACCTGAAGACATGAAACAAGCATTTGAAAAACTTATAACTGAGCGTATGGAAGTTTTACAGAAATAAAAAACGTGCCGTCTGAGATAACCTCGGACGGCTTTGCATTTTTCATACATATATCAGCTCACTGCATACAATCTCGTTTGCCCGTTCTATAATGTTGTTCATCCGACCAACCCACTCCATTTGATTCTGCTCTTTAAGCTCCTCGGTGATACCTTCACTTTTCATCATCTGCTCAACGAGGCTGTAAAACATACTCCGTGCCTGTTCGTCTATATCGGCAAGGTGAGTGTGAAGTGTGAGGTTATTGACGAGGGTGTTATAAAATACTCTCTTGTGCTGTTTCAGGTAGCTTTTGCGAAGGTTTCCCCACTTGCCTATCGGACGGTTATCCTCTTGCTCGGGGAGGACCAAATCCGGCAAATAATAGTCGCCGTGAAGGGTGTAGCTGATGCCAGTTTGTTCGTTTGTGTAGTGTTTGGGTAACATAAATATTCCTCCTTAATCTTTGTGACTTAATTGTACAAAGTTAAGGAGGTTTTGTCGAATGTGTGGGATGTATAACGATTGCAATATTGCTTTGGATGATTAGGGGTAGTCACCATCAAACGGTTTCGTAAGGCCAGTCAATTATTCCACCGAATTCTTTAACATTGGTATATCCCAATGAAACAAGCTCACTTGCGGCATTTTTGCTTCGTCTGCCGCTTCTGCAGTAAACGAGAATAAGCTGGTTTTTATCTTTGAGTATGCTTTCAGCCTTGGTGGCGATTTCATAGTCGGGTATGAGAATCGCACCGTCTATATAAGCCTCATCAAAT
>JAZNIQ010000279.1:0-3922 GCA_045577555.1 Candidatus Fimenecus sp. | reverse complement strand
CTCGAGGATTCACAGCCAAGGCACGAGCAATAGCAACACGCTGCTGCTGACCACCTGAAAGTGAATCGATTTTTCTTGGTCCGAAACCTTTTAAGTTTACAAGAGTAAGCATCTCACTTACCTTTTCTTTAATATCCTTTTCCTTCCACTTTTTAAGACGGAGTCCGAATGCGATATTTTCATATACATTCAAATGTGGGAAAAGGGCATAACGCTGAAAAATGGTGTTCACCTGACGTTTATATGCAGGAACACCATTGATATTTTTTCCTTCGAAAATAACATCGCCACTATCCTGCTGTAAAAAGCCCGCAATAATACGCAAAGTTGTGGTTTTACCGCAACCCGAAGGACCGAGCAAGGTGATAAACTCACCATCACGGATGTAAAGGTTGATGTTATCAAGAATTTTATGGTCGTCAAAGCTGACGCTGATGTTTTTGAGGTCAATAATAACTGGATTGTTTTTCAATTATGCAGCCCCTTTCCAACCGATAGATATAGTTGGAGCAGTCACTTAAGACTGCTCCTATTTGGTATAGGTTAAATATAATCTTAATTTCACAAAAAGTCAATAATTTTTACAAATTTCGATTAATTTTTTAATGTTTTTTCTTCCATTATTTTATATAGTTTTTCCGGCTGACGAGTTGTAATGTTATCAGGCTCAAAGCCAAGGATTTTATACATATTATATTCGTCATTTACTGTCCATATTGACACTAAAAGTCCATTTTCACGGAAAACCTCAACAAGCTCTTTTGTTGCTACTTTGTAATTGAAATTTATTCCTATCGCACCCGCATTTTTTACTTTATTAACAAGAGTAATGATATAATCACGGTCATCTGCTTTTTTTGAATCCACATCCACATTAAGATAGTATTTTACCTGTGGGCTGTCATTTTTTACTGCTTCAACAAACTCATCCTTAACACCTGTGTAAAAAATTCTGTTTTCAATTCCATACTTTTCTGCAAGTGGGTAAACTTTTTGCAATGCATCACAGGTTTTAATATCAACATTAACCATAATATCTGAAAACTCTGATACATATTTAAAAGCTTGCTCAAGAGTCACTTCACCGCCAGTAGGCTCATCGTGAGCGAGAACGGGCTTACCATCCTTGGTAAAATACAGATCAAATTCTACAACCGTTGCACCATTTTCAATTCCTTTTTTAATAGATTCAAGAGAATTATCCTCCGTATCCATACAACCCGTATGAGCTGTTATTGTAAAATGCTGTGGTAATTTTATATCAGCATTTTTATATTCACTAAACTTCATTTCTCTCACTCCAAAGAATATTCCTACACTCAAAACTGTTATTGTCACAACAGCAACAATTGCAATTTTCGCACCCTTTTTCATAACTACACCACCTTGATATTTAAATACATTTTAATATGATTTTTCAGATAAATCAAGTTGATTTTACACTTATTATGTGATAAAATTCTCTCCGTAAAGGTTCGGTATTTCGGGGAATCAGGTGAAACACCTGAACGAGCCCGTCGCCGTAAGCAAAAACCATATTTTCACTTGCTGCCGCAAAGTAAGACAAGCCATTGAGCGTTAGCTTGAGAAGGCGAAAATATCACAATTTTGCAAGTCGGAATACCCGGTACTGAAATTTTCTCTGTCGCGACAGCCGATTCATTGAAAAGCCTTTATTGAAAATAAAATATCTCAAAAGGAGAGAAACAGTATGAAAGAAATATTTAAATTTAATTTCCGTTCTGTTCTTTCATTAGTACTTGTTGCGGCCATGGTACTTATGTTTGCAGGTTGCGGACAAACTCCACAAGAACCGGAAACTACTCAAAACCAACAAGAAACACAAGAAAAAGCCTTCGTGTTTGAGGTTATTGAACTTGACGGTACAAAAAAAGAATTCACCGTTGAATATAACGATGAAAAATCCGTTGGTGAAGCACTTGTTAATGAAGGTCTTATTTCCGGAAGTGACAGTCAGTATGGTCTTATGGTGGACACAGTTAACGGTCAGAAATATGACTATAATGCTGACGGTGTTTACTGGTCATTCAATATTGATGGTGAATATGCCATGACCGGCGTTGACTCAACGCCTATTGAAGACGGAAAAACATATTCCTTTGTAGCAACTGAAGCATAATGAGAAATCAAAGGTATCAACACTTAGTTGACATGGTTGTTTTTGCCCTGTTGGGTGTAATAATGTTTGTGTCGAAATATCTGACAGAAGTAATTCCCAATGTGCATTTCATTGGAATGTTGACAATGACCTACACCATCGTTTACCGCAAAAAAGCACTTATTCCCATATATGTTTTCGTATTTTTAATCGGCATTTTCAATGGGTTCAATATGTGGTGGATTCCTTATCTTTACATATGGACAGTGCTTTGGGCAGTTACAATGCTGTTACCAAAAAAAATGAGCAAAAAGGTTGCAATTCCCGTTTATTCCATAGTCTGTGCATTACACGGACTCGCTTATGGCACACTTTATGCTCCTGCACAGGCAATTATGTTCGGGTATGATTTTAAAACCATGCTATTGTGGATTAGTGCAGGACTGTATTTTGACATAATTCATGCCATAGGCAACTTTGCACTTGGATTCTTAATTGTGCCCCTTGCAAATGCCTTGCAAAAAGCACACAAAACCGCAGGTCAAGAAAATTAAAGTAAACAGCAAAAAGCAGAGAAGACGTAAAAAATCTTCTCTGCTGTTTTTATAGAAACTACCTGTATTAAGATTCTTCACTACGTTCAAAATAACATAGAAGTTAATGGGTCGTCGAGACGCCGACCCCTACGATTGGTTCAAGGCTTCGTGATAATATCCCGTTAATTTGCGCTATAGCTGTGCCGTAATTTGTAATTGGCACACTGTTTTCTTCACAGAAACGACGGCGGTATTGCATCTCTCTTTCTGTCAGCATACATCCGCCACAATGGATTACAAGGGAAATACCGCTTAAATCCTCTAGAAAATCCTTGCCCGATGTAAATTTGAAATTGAGTTCTTTTCCCGAATATTCCTTTAGCCATTTGGGAAGTTTCTGTGTGCCGATATCACCGCATTGACGGTGATGAGTGCAACCCTCTGAAATGAGAATAGTATCACCATTATTAAGATTTTTCATTTTCTCTGCACCCTTTACAGCACTTTCAAGATTCCCTTTATACCTTGCCATAAGGATTGAAAATGATGTGAGCGGAATATCCTCACCAACTATCTTTGAAACAAGACCAAAGGCTTGTGAATCGGTGATAACCATCTTAGGCTTTTCTTTCAATGTGTTAAGTGTTGTTTCAAGTTCAGTTTCTCTTGTGACAACGGGAATTGCACCACTGTCGAGAATATCACGGATTGTCATTTGCTGGGGCAGAATTAGTCTGCCTTTAGGTGCCGCAGAGTCAATGGGAGTCACAAGAACAACAACATCACCTTTTTCAAGCAAATCCCCTACAACCCTTTTATTCTCATTCTGCACTTTTACCGCCTGTGCAATTTTTTCTTTTAACTCATTGATATTTGTTCCGTTTTTTGCACTTACAAGGATTGTATTATCATCTAAAATAACATTTTCCGCAAACAAATCGGATTTATTATATGCCACTACAAATGGAATTTTCTTTTTTGCAAAAAGAGAAAGCATTTCACGGTCAAAGTTTTGCAAACCAAGTGTAGCATCAACAACAAGCACAGCAATATCAATGTAATTAAGCACTTGTTTTGTCTTTTTCACTCGCAGTTCACCAAGCTCGCCCTCATCGTCAATACCGGGAGTGTCAATAATCACAACAGGTCCGAGAGGTAAAAGTTCCATAGCCTTTTTGACCGGGTCTGTTGTTGTGCCTTTTACAGCTGAAACCAAAGAAAGTTCCTGACCGGTTACAGCATTTACAACACTTGATTTACCTGCATT
>JAZNIQ010000278.1:0-2521 GCA_045577555.1 Candidatus Fimenecus sp. | reverse complement strand
CGATCCGACTTCCTTGTTTACCTTTTTGTTTGTTTTGACCTGGGGGAAGACTACCTCTTCGGAGGGAAGCTTAAGCAGAATACCGCTTACAATAAGCACAAAAGCGAGAAGTATACCGAAAATAATGTAGGTTTTCTGCCAGCCGATGCTTTCATTCGCGAAAAGATTTTCGATTACCTTACCCATAATGAGAGTGCTTGCACCGAAGGCCATCATAAGAACACCTGAGCAAAGTCCTTTTTTGTCGGGAAACCAGGCACTGACGGTGGAAATTACTGCGTTATAGGATATGCCTATACCGAGACCTGCAAAGCCTGCATAAAAAAGATAAAGCAGAGCGATTTTGCCTGAAATGAAAGCAGTGCCTAAAAAGCCGATGCCTACCAGCACGCCTGACAGTATAACTGTTTTTGAGGTGCCGACAGCCTTTAAAAGTTTACTGCCTAAAAAAGCACCGATACAGAAGAAAGACATAGTAAGAGTAAAGTTAAAGGCGAGGGAAGAATCACTGAAGCTGAAAACTTCTTTGAAGGGGATTTTCAGTATGGACCAGGCATAGATAATTCCTGAAAAGAGCATGGCGAAGACGCCGACAGCTAAAAATAAGGGCCTGCTTGAAAGTTTTTTGTCTGAAATCATTTTTCTCACATCCTATGTTTTATTAAAAAAATAACTCAGCAACCTTTTAGCTACTGAGTTTTGGTGCGGGTGCTCATAAGGGATTTACTAAACATCAGTAAAAACCGGCACAGACACTATATATTCAGCAACCAAGTCATTTGAGTTTACAGACAGAGTAACACGGAGGGATATATAATGTCAAGCATTATTGAAGAATTATTCTACGGAAATCTTGAACCGCAGGAGCTTGCTGCTGAAATTACACCCAAACTCAAAAAGAAATTGAGTGAGCTTGTTAAGAAAGAGGAAGAACTGACCTCAAAGCTATCTGAAGAAGAAAAAGAGCTGTTATCAAATTATGTGAGTGCATATAATGAGTTTTCAAGCATAAGCATTTCTGACGGTTTTGTTTCGGGTTTCAGGTTCGGTGCGAGATTTACATATGATACTTTTGTAAAATAATTATCTCACACATTCGACAAAAGTCGAGCCTCCTTGTACATGTAGTTACAAAATACAAGGAGGCGAATTTTATGTTCAACAAGAAAACAAAACTTAAACTTGACAACTTTGAGTGCAACTTACTTATCAACGGTATGAATGAGTTTCGTAATATGCTTTTAGCGGAAGATTTGCCCACTGAAGATGTTGATGAACTACTCCTAAAGCTTATTGATACGTATGAAAAATAAGGAGGACTGAACTATGGCTAACAAAACAAAGATAACTTATCGACAGGTTGGCGACTTTAAAATACCGAACATTATCTTGCCGCCCGAACAAGCCAATATCATCGTTGGCAAATGGGAAATGATGCATAAGGACTATCTTGAACATAACAAACGAGGTCTGTTTATGCTGATGGTAACCAAATGTACACTTTGGCCGTATCTTGCAGATATCGACCGTCAGGCAAATGAAATGTATGACCTTCTGATTGAGCAGATGAAAGAGGCGGAAGGTGTCACGGAACAACTTAAAGAGCAAGACCAATTTGAATGGGTACAGAGGATGGGTAATATTCAGCAACGAGCGAGAGAGATTGTGTGTAGTGAGATGATATACAGTTAAATTGAATTTGATATGCAAAAGCACGACTTACAGATTGTAGGTCGTGCTTTGCTTTTTTGGTTAAAATGCCTTTTATTCATTAATTTTTCTTTGATGATGCATTCATAAACATCGTTGCCGTTTGAGTCCTTACCTGTCGAGTCAAGACCGTTCCACATATCAACGGTATCATTTGTAAGCAGGTAGTCATATATTTTTGTTTTATACGTAATAAGGAAGCCGTTTCATGCTGAAAAATCAGGAAAATCCGAAATGCGGAAGCCTTCCTCTGCACCGTTGTTGTGAGACGGGTGATTGCTGACAGTAGGCTGAGGATTCAGAACATTACCGTCAAGGTCAGTTACAACTATTGTGTCTCTCAGAGTATAATGATTTTCCCAGATCTGGTCATCTATTACAAGATCCTTTACAACACCCTTTGTAGCTTCAACTCTGATAGTATATTCCATAGTATTGTTGTCGCTGTCATAGTTGCCGTGGGTTTTGGTGACAGTCATACCTGCGCTGCCGTCAATATTGAGATTCACGCTGATTTTATCGTTGAAAACAACCTCTTCTGATGTACCTACTGTGTTGAACCAACCGTAGCGTTAAAATCTATAGTGAAGTCTACATTAGAATACTTTGCACCGAAGCATTCACCGGTTACCGGGTCATCTTTAAAGACAACAATAAGCTTCCCGTTTATTTCTTTGAGCTTTTCATTTTCTTCGGTAGCTTCGAGAAGTAATTCAAGCAGTTCGAGCCGGCTGAGCTTTCTGAGTTCTTTATCTGTCATATAAAATACAAGTCGGATCGTAGCCATGTCGTTCTGTGAGCCAAGGAGTTG
>JAZNIQ010000277.1:0-4565 GCA_045577555.1 Candidatus Fimenecus sp. | reverse complement strand
CTTGGGTTGTAGGTAATATGCGTTTTTCACATCATCAGGGCAAGAAATCAAGCGTTGAGAATATCATCAACCTTGCAAAAAAGTATGATATTGAAACAGAAATTATTGAAGATGGTATGGAATCAGGACTTACTGATTTTAACGGCGAACAGTTTAAATTCATTGAAAAAGCAGTCAAGGCTGTTTTCCCACAGTATGCACCTGTTCCGTATATTATGAATGGTGCAACAGACAGCAGATATTTTACAAGAGTATGTGATAACTGTGTCCGCTTTGTTCCATTTAACATTGATAATCAGCAATACAGCAGCGTTCATGGTATTGATGAAAATGTTAGCATTGATTGTCTTCCACAGGCTGTTGATTTCTATAAATACGTAATTAAAGAGGTATAATTTAATGGCGAAAACCGAAAGAAAAGGTCTTGACATAAGTGACAAATCGTTTATAGGTGCAATCGTAATCATATTTGCGCTGATGTGTCTTACTTATGTTGCAACATTTTTCATTCCCGGCGGTGAATATGCAAGAGCAATTGACCAAAACGGAATGGAAACCATAGTTACGGACAGTTTTAAATATGTTGAGGGCGGAGTTCCGTTTTGGAAGTGGATTTTGTCACCGTTTTTAGTCCTTGGTGCTGACGGTGGCGGTGCAATTATTGCCGTTATCGTCTTCCTTCTTGTAATCGGTGGCATTTTTACCGCTCTTGATAAATGCGGACTTATGCAGTATATGCTCAATAAAATTGTTCATAAATTCGGGCAGAACAGATATACACTTATGTCCCTTGTCATGCTTTTTTTTATGTCAATGGGTGCTTTTATTGGCTCACTTGAAGAGTGTGTACCGCTTGTACCGATTGTAGTGGGACTCAGCGTTGCACTTGGTTGGGATGTGCTTACAGGACTTGGAATGAGTATCCTTTCAGCAGGATGTGGTTTTGCTTCAGGTGTCTGCAATCCGTTCACAGTCGGTGTTGCACAGGAACTTGCGGGACTTCCCATGTTTTCGGGAATGTGGCTCCGTTTTGTAGCATTTTTGATTATCTATGCAATTGTCCATTTCTTTGTTAAACACCATGCTCTTAAAATTGCAAAACCAATTGAGCAGATAGATGTTCACGATGATTTTGTTGACAATAAAAAGATGGATAAAGCGCTTGTAGTATTTGCAAGCATACTTGGTGTTGGAATTTTAGTTGTTTTAAGTTCTGTTTTCTTAACCTTCTTGCAGGATTACACAATGATTATCGTTGCACTCATGTTCCTTGTGGCAGGTCTTGCATCGGTAACTATTGCTGGAATGAATGCTAAAGACTTATTTAAGAATTTCGGCTACGGAATTGTTACAATTTTACCTGCAGTCCTTATGATTTTAATGGCAAGTTCAATAAAATACACTCTTATTGAGGGGAAAATTCTTGATACACTTCTTCATTCAGCAGTGGGAATTGCCGAAACTTTGCCAAAGGGTGCAGTAATCCTCTTTATCTATTTAATTGTCCTTGTTCTTAATTTCTTTATAAGCTCAGGCTCAGCAAAAGCTTTTTTGCTTATGCCGTTAATTGTTCCGTTGGCACAGATTTTTGAGATTTCATCCCAACTTTCAGTAATGGCATTTGCCTTTGGTGATGGTTTCTCAAATGTTATGTATCCAACCAACCCTGTGCTTTTAATAAGCCTTGGTATGGCAGGAATCAGTTATGTGAAATGGTTCAAATGGACATTTAAAATTCAGTTCACAATCCTTTTAGCAACATCACTTATCTTGCTTTTCGGACTTGTAATCGGATATAATTGATTTGACATGATAGTGGCGGGGGTTTGACCCCGCCGTTGATTTAGTTTTTTGTGAAAGGAGAAAATATGAAAGTCATAATTTGTTGTCTTAATTCAAAATATGTCCACGCATCTCTTTCTCCTTGGTGTTTGTTGGCAGGTGTGAAAGAGTTTTGCACAGAAAAAGTTGGTGCTTCTGTTATGGAAAGCACAATTAATGGTGATATTTACGACTTTGCCGACAGAATAATAAGCAAAAAACCTGATGTGGTATCTTTTTCATCATATATATGGAATATTACAAAAACCCTTGAAATTTGTCGATACATAAAGGAAAAACACGATTGCAAAATTATTTTAGGAGGTCCTGAGGTTGCATATCGACAGAGGGATGTGCTTGAAAAATATGACTTTATAGATTATGTACTCTCGGGTGAGGGGGAATGGTCATTTTCTGATTTCCTCAACAATATGAACGGTGATTTGTCCTGTGTTGGCGGTCTTGCTTACAGGAAAGATAACAACATTATTTGTATTCCCGAAAATGTTTATAATGAAACTCCGCCATCACCATATATTGACGATTTCTTCGAGAATTTAAAGGGCAGAATTTCGTATATTGAAACAAGCAGGGGATGCCCTTACCGTTGTGCTTTTTGTCTTTCAGGCAGATGTTCACCATTGCGGTATTTTGACCTTGACAGAGTGGAAGAGGACATAATTAAACTTGCCAATAGTGGCACACAAACCCTTAAATTTGTTGACCGTACATTCAATGCAAATTCTAAAAGAGCAAACACGATTTTAACTTTTATAAAAGAAAACTATGGGAATCAGATTCCTGACAATGTTTGCTTTCACTTTGAAATTGCGGGGGATATTTTAAGAGAAGATACCCTTGAGATACTTGCAACTATGCCAAAAGGTGCAGTTCAACTTGAAATCGGTATGCAGTCTTTTAACGAAGAAACATTGAAGACCATAAACCGAAAAACCAATACTGCAAAACTCATTGAAAATATTAAAAAACTTGTTGGTTTTAAAAATATGCACATCCATATTGACTTGATTGCAGGGCTAACAGGTGAAGACCTTGAAAGTTTTAAAAACAGTTTCAATATTGGTTATTCCTTAAAAGCACATATGCTGCAGATGGGATTTTTAAAACTCCTCTACGGTGCGGATATGCGTGAAAATCGCGAAAAATATCCATGCACATACAATGAAGAACCACCCTATGAGGTCACATCAACTCCGTGGCTTACAAGTGATGAAATCAAGATGCTTAAAAACTGTGAGGATGCAGTTGACCGCCTTTATAACTGTGGCAGATTTTTATTTACTCTTAATTATCTCATTGATGAAATCGGCATTTTGCCTTTTGATTTGTTCAATGATTTCGGAAATGCTGTAAAAGGCAATAAAATGAGACTTTCCGACTATGCAGAAAATCTCTATAAATTCTTCTGTGATAAATGTGACAGTGAAATCTTAAAAGAAAAAATCCTTTGCGACTTGCTTTCGTGCAGTTCATCGGTACAGATTCCCGAAATATTTAAAGTGAAAAGTCCTATCTATAAACAGATTAAAAAATATTTTATTGAAAATGTGGATAAAAATATAAAACTTGCAGTTTTGTATAAATCAAAAAAGGTTTATGCTGTTAATCAAAATTCGCAAAAAGACCTGCATTCACGTTATAAAGGTGAGTTTTATCCAATAGAAAATTTCATAGAACAATAAAAAAGCGACTATTTATGAATAGTCGCTTCATTTATATTTATTATCCTAACCACTCTTCGCAATATCCGTCACAGAAAGCACCAACAACAGTCGATGTTCCCTGGTATGGTCTTACCTCACTGCCACAATATTTACAAGTAGGGTATTCATCTTTATCTGTTGATGAACCTGAATTGTTTGTGGGCTTTTCTGGATTAGCAGTGCTATTTTCATCTTTACTGTTATCTTCTTTATTATCAGAAGGCTCAGTTTTGTCATCGTCCGGAGTTTCACCGCTTACATTTTCCTGAGTATTATCAATATCCGGTTTTACGGCTTCGGAATTGTCATTTGAAATATTATTATCTGTTAACTGATTTTCTTCTGTTGATGGTGATGTTGAGTTATCACCTGAATATGTAGGCTCGTCACGGGTAATGCCGATGGTAATAACAACTGCAGCAATAACTACCACAACTGCAAATATAATTGCAATAAGTTTTTTATTCATTAATAATCACTCCTTGTTAATTCTGTTTAATTATAGCATTAATCTGATTTTTTTACAACAAGATTCTCAATTTTTATAATCGTAAGATTTATCCTGTCCATTACGGAAGTTTGTTACCTGCAGCACGGTAAATTTCATACCATTCCTCACGTGTTAATGCGATTTTACTTGCATTAATGCAATCTTCAAGTCGTGTCAGGTTTGTAGTGCCTGTAACAGGTTGCATTTTTGCAGGATGACGAAGTATCCATGCAAATGCCACGGTAGTCTTTGACACACCATATTTATTTCCAATGTTTTCAAGTGTTTTGTTAAGCTCCGGAAATTTGTCGTTGTCAACAAAGCAGCCTTCAAAAAAGCCGTATTGCATTGGTGACCAGGGTTGAATTGTGATTTTTTTAAGTCTGCAGTAATCAAGCACACCGCCGTCACGGTTAACAGCCGAATCATTATACATATTTACGTTAATTCCCGACTGAATCATAGGAGCGTGCATTACAGAAAACTGCAGCTGATCGGCACAAAGGGGCATACTGAGAGATTTCTGCAGT
>JAZNIQ010000276.1:0-2946 GCA_045577555.1 Candidatus Fimenecus sp. | reverse complement strand
GTCAAGGAATGTAATGTACTGGCCGTTAAGGTTTACTCTGTAAGCACCGATATGCTGTGTGATACCACCTGCTTCAGTAGCAGTAACATTTGTGTTTTTGATTGCATCAAGAAGTGATGTTTTACCGTGGTCAACGTGTCCCATAACAACAACAACCGGGTCACGTGTTACAAGATTTTCTTCATCATCTTCTGAGTCGTCAATAATTCTTTCTTCAATTGTAACAACAATTTCACGGTTAACCTTTGCACCAAGTTCTGTTGCTACAATTTCAGCAGTATCATAGTCGATAACTTCGTTAACAGTTGCCATCATACCAAGAGCGAAAAGTTTCTTGATAACCTCAGCCGCTGTCATTTTAAGACGGGATGCAAGTTCACCAACTGTGATTTCATCACCAACTGTGATTACAGGTGGCTTCTTTGCACGTTCTGCGGCAATTCTCTTGAGTCTTTCTGCTTCAGTTTCCTTCTTACCGCTTCTCATACCTTGTTTGCGATATTGCTGACTCTTTTGTTTAAGCTTCTGCTTTTTAACCATATTGTCGCTCTGGTGAGCATTTGCAGGAGCAATATTTTCATATTTCTCATTATATTTTTCAGCATCGAAAGAGTTTGCTCTTGTATCAATATGACGCATTTCACCTTTTGTACGAGCCTGCATAGGTTTGTTCTGGTCTTTCTCTTTCTTCTTTGGTTGCTGCTGTTGTGGTTGTGGCTGTGCAGGTTGTTTTGCAGGAGCATTCTGCTTTTTGTTTTCAGCAGGTTTATTTTCTTTCTGAGCTTTCTGAGGTGCTTTTTCCTTTTTGGGCTCAGGCTTTTTGCTTTCCTGTGGCACAGCATTGAAATATTCATCAAAACTCTTAACGGAGTTTTCTTTTGTAATAACATCAATAATGAAATCAAGTTCTCTTTCTTCAAGAGCAGTCTGGGATTTCTTTTCTCCTTCAAAATGTTTTGAAAGGTTTTCTATAATAAATTTACTTTGAACATCAAAGTCTTTAGCTACTTCGTGGACCTTATACTTTTTAATCATTCTCATAACCTCCCGTTATAATACTGTAAAGTTTCTCTGCGAATCCGCGGTCATCAATTGAAACAACTCCTGCACGGGCATTGATGCAAAGTGCAAATTCTTTCATTTCAAAAGGAGCATCAATATAGGGGATATTTCTTCCGTCAAATGTGCATTCGTCCTTAATTTCGTTTTTAAGTCTGTCAGAGGCATCGCAACAGGTGATTACCAATTTGGCTTTACGCTTTTTAATGGATGTAACTGCTGCATCGTGACCTAAGGACATTTTTCCGGCTTTTCGGCAGAGACCTAAAATGCCTTTTAAATTATCCGATATCATCTTTTTCGATTTGCTCCTCCAAACTGTTATAAACATCGTCAGGAATCGTTATTTCAAAAGTTCTGTCGATTCTTCGTGACTTTCTGGCCTTTCGGAGACAATCAATATTATGGCAGATATATGCGCCACGACCGGATTTTTTTCCTGTAAGGTCAAGACTGATTTCACCTTCAGGACTTCTTACAATTCTGATAAGCTCATTTTTTGGCTTTTGTTCATTACAGCCGTTGCAACGTCGCATCGGAATTTTCTTCTGCTTCAATTATATTATCTCCTTTCTGCTATTAAGTATTATCAGTCTTATCCTTCGTAGAAACCACTTTCAGGTTTAATATCGATTTTCCAACCTGTAAGCTTTGCGGCAAGTTTAGCATTCAAGCCTTTGTTGCCGATTGCGAGAGATAACTGGTGGTCAGGAACAGTAACCTGACATTTCTTTTCGTCAGCATCAATAATTTCAACGCTGAGCACATTAGCGGGAGCAAGAGCTGCACCGATAAATTCTGCAGGGTCTTCACTGTGCTTAACAATGTCGATTTTTTCACCGCCGAGAACCTCAACAATGTTGTTGACACGTGCACCGCGCTGACCGATACAAGCACCGATTGGGTCAACATTTTCATCAGTACTGCTTACGGCCATCTTTGTTCTGATACCTGCTTCACGGGAAACAGAATGGATTGTAACAATACCGTCGTAAATTTCAGGAACTTCCTGTTCAAAAAGTCTTCTTACAAGACCCGGATGAATTCTTGAAATCATAATTCTTGGACCGCGTTCAGTTTCTTTAACATCACTGATGTAAACCTTTGTAAGCTGGCCTTCTGTGAATACCTCGTCAGGCACCTGCTCACTTTTTGGAAGAACTGCTGTGCCCTTACCGATTTCAAGAGTAACATTGCCGTTAATAGGGTCAATTCTGCTTACCTTTGCGGTAACAAGATCTTTTGTCTTTGACTGGAAGTCTTTGATTACCTGACCGCGTTCAGCGTCTTTGATACCTTGACGGATAACATGCTTTGCAGTCTGTGCTGCAATTCTGCCGAATTTCATTGTGTCAAGGTCAATTTCAAGAATTTCACCTGCCACAGCATCTGCACGGTATTCTTTTGCATCTTCAACAAGAATATCTGTATCCTCATCTTCAATCTCATCAACGATATTAAGGCTAAGGAAAACTCTCATCTCATATTTTTCAGGATTGATACTGCAGGAAACAACATCCTTATTATTGTAATCTTTTCTAACTGCCTTGATAATTGCTTCGCTGATTTTGTCATAAAGATATTCTGCCTGAATACCTTTTTCTTTTTCCATCAAAGCAACTGCCTCAAAAAATTCCTTATTCATTTTCTGTAAAACCTCCAAAATCATCCGCCTTAATCCAAGACGCTTCTTTTTTTAATATGTTCATTTCAGTTTCCTCATCAATGGCGATTGTGATACTGTCGTTGTCATAATCTATAAGAATACCTTTGTATTCTCTTTTGCCTTCAAAAGCCTTGATAAGTCTGACCTGAATTTTCTCACCTAAATAACAGTCGAAGTGAAAATCACGACAAAGTTCGCGTTCAATACCCGGTGACTGCACC
>JAZNIQ010000275.1:0-2980 GCA_045577555.1 Candidatus Fimenecus sp. | reverse complement strand
TATGTGGCAAGAAAGAAATATTAATTTCTTAAAATTATGAGAAAGCGGGGAGTACAGTGATGTACTTCCCGTTTTGAAACTTTATACCAAGGATTTAAAAATATGAAATCTGGCACTTACAATATGACAACGGGTAAACCGTTAAAATTGATTGTAACTTTTGCAATTCCCATAATGCTTACAAGTCTTGTGCAACAATTTTATAATGTTGCAGACACTTATATTGTCGGTAAATATATATCGGATAATGCACTTGCGGCTGTTGGCTCAGTTGGGCCGATGAGTGGTTTGCTTGTGGGACTTGCAATGGGATTAACTGACGGATTTTCAATCCCTGTTGCTCAATCATTTGGCGCGGGGAATAAGAAACTGACTAATCACTATACAGGTAATGCGATTTCTTTGACAGTTATAGCAACTGTTGTTATGACTGTAATTTCATTTATTCTTATGAAGCCTATTTTAAGGCTTATGGGTACACCTGAAAACATATTCAATGATGCATACACTTATGTTGTAATCAATTATCTTGGTATGTTTACAAGAACAATATATAATGTTCTTGCAGGTATTCTTCGTGCATTGGGTGATAGTAAATCACCCCTTATGTTTTTGTCTGTTTGTGCAATAGCAAACATAGTTTTTAATTATATTACAATTGTGCCGTTGAAAATGGGTGTGTTTGGTGCAGCGTTTTCAACCGTTTTAGCACAGTTTATATCTTGCGTGATGTGCATAATCTATGTAAGAAAACGCAGAGATATTATTAACTTATCATGGAATGATTTTAAACTTAAGAAAAAAACTACTGTATTGATGCTGGAAATGGGAATTCCAAGGTCGTTGCAGTATTCTATAACAAGTATAGGCTCAATGGTTCTTCAAACCACAATTAATTCATATGGTTCGGCATATGTTGCAGGTTGGACTGTTGCAAATAAACCGGAATTGCTTGCAAACATTCCTATTTCGGCTATTGGTGTTGCTTGTGCAACATTTTCCGGTCAGAACTTTGGCGCAGGTCGAATGGACCGAGTTCGTAAAGGCGTTCGCAGTGCAATCGTATTTTCAGGTGCCGTATCAGTTGTTATGTCAACAATTTTGTATCTTTTTGGCGATAATATTGCAAAAATTTTCCTTGATAACAATAATGCAGAAGCAATTTATGCCTCCAAAACTTATTTGCAAACTATTGCTATATTCTATTTTTCACTTGCCACATTGTTTGTGTTCAGAAATGCTTTGCAGGGTATCGGCAAAAGCTATGTTTCTATGATGGCGGGAGTTGCAGAATTAGTGGGAAGAATAATTGCAGCTCTTATTCTATCTGAAGTTTTCGGTTTTGCAGGTGTTTGCTTTGCATCACCGTTTGCATGGGTTTTAGCCGATATACCATTGTTGTTAATTTATTATTTCAAGGTTGTAAAAAAAGAAAGGACAAAAAATGCTTAAGAAAGTAATTTCCCTTTTTCTTGTGTTTTCATTTGTGTTTGCTTTATCTTCTTGCGGTGTCAAGGACTTTGAAGAAACTACAACGGAAGCACCTGTAGAAACAACAACAGAGATTCCAACTGTCAAGGTGACCATTCCCGAGGGATATACGCTTGTTCGCATATCATGGCTTTTGGAAGAAAAAGGGCTTTGTGATTCAGGAGAGTTTATTGAAGCTTGTCAGACTTATAAGGATTGGCTTGATTTGACACAATATCCATTTTTGAATGATTTGCAAAATGCCGAGAATGTCTGTTTTTACCTTGAAGGCTACTTTTTCCCTTTGACTTATGATATTCCTGAAACGGCAACAGCAAAGGATATAATAAAAATATTCCTTAATGGTACAAAGCAGAAATTCGACAGCACATTTATGTTAATGGTTGAGCAAACCGGATTCTCACTCCACGAAATTCTCACTTTGGCATCAATCGTTGAAAAAGAAGCAAAGTTGGATGAACAAAGAGAATTAATTGCATCAGTAATTTGTAATCGGATAAATGCAGATATGAAAATTCAATGTGACCCGACAGTTAAATACTGTGATGGTGTAATTAAATTGATATATCCCGAAAAATATGACTATTATAAAAATTATTACAGCACATATTTAAATACAGGACTAATGTCAGGCCCAATATGTAATCCGGGTATAAAATCAATTGAAGCGGCAATAAGTCCTGCTGATACAAATTATCTGTATTTTTTAATTGGAACAGTATCGCCTTATGAAGCAAAGTTTTCTGAAACATTTAAGGAACATAGTGACTTCTGGCAGGCGAATCAGGATAGATTAACAGGCAAATAAAAAATGCCCTTACCGTTTTTTACGGTAAGGGCTTATTCTTTATGTTATTTTAAGAAAGATGAAACTGCGTTTGCGATTGAATAAAACACCTCTGAGTTATCATAAGTATACAAATCATAGTATGGGGCAGATACAGATGTGCTAAAAACTAGAGGGAAAATAACAAGCAAAAAAATCATTAATGCAGCGTACAGTACAATACCAACAATAAAACCGATAAGTGCCATTTTCCCATAAGCCTTTGCGCTGACAGGTTTTTCGTTTATATTAACAAGATAAAGTATCAAGCCAAGAATAGGGATAAGGAAACAAAGGAATTTTAATCCGCCAGAAGGTTTGTCATTTTCATTGGGTATTTTGCTTTGCATATCGGTAAAAGGCGTACCGCAACGGACACAAATTATAGCTCTCGGGTCACATTGATTTCCGCAACGGGTACAATATTTGAAATTTTGATTAGTGTATGGGTTATAATTTCCATAGTTGTTTACAGGTGGTGGAGTCTGTTGAGGGGGTTGTTCCGGACTTTCCTCAATCAAATCAGTTCCACAATTCAAACATTTTATTACCATATTGTCATCATAAACAGATGCACAGTTAGGACATTTTTTCATATGCTTAACCTCATATATACTTGTATTTGTTTTCTTGATTTCAATTTTATCTTGATTTTAAACACTT
>JAZNIQ010000274.1:0-5622 GCA_045577555.1 Candidatus Fimenecus sp. | reverse complement strand
CTTGTAGTTGATAGTAACCTCCTTGCCCCACTCTTCAGCTCTGTTGTAATAATATGCAGCAAGCTTTTTCAGATAGGGCTTAAAGGAATGATTATGTATCCACCAGTCGAAATAAAGCACTGACGGCTGATATTTATCAATCAGCTCACAGGTGCGCACAAGCCAGTCCTCAAGCCACTCTTCACTTGCACCGATTGTATAAGTATCGGCAGTGGTAGCGTGAAGGTCACCCGAATGCAGCTCCTTGCAGTAATAAGCAGGGCCGTAAAAATCGGCGAAAGCCTCATCATTAACATCACTGTCAATAGTTTTGCCCATATTCATAAAGAAATAATGCTCGGCTCTGTGAGTAGAAGCACAAAACACCAAATCGTTTTTATCGCATGCTGTTTTCAGCTCACCAACAACATTTCTGCATGGTCCCATATTGACGGAATTCCAACGGTTAAATTCAGTTTCATACATTGCAAAGCCGTCGTGATGCTCGGCAACAGGCATAATATATTTTGCTCCCGATTCCTTGAACAAATCAATCCATTCATCCGCATTGAACTTTTCTGCTTTAAACATCGGAATAAAATCCTTATATCCGAAATCTTTCTGATTGCCGTATGTTTTTACATGATGCTCAAACTCATGGCAGTTCGGATCATACATTGCCCGTGAATACCATTCATTGCCATAAGCAGGAACACTGTAAATTCCCCAATGAATGAAAATACCAAACTTTCTTTCAGAAAACCAATCGGGAGTTTTATGGTGAGCGAGCGATTGAAAGTTTGCTTTATAGTTACCGTTTTCAATTACTTCGTCTATTTGTTTCAAGTAATCAGTTTTTGTCATTTTTATCACCAATATATAATATCATTTTTGACTATTGTATCATACCTACATCGAAAATTCCACTATTAAAACATCAAAAACCGACGGTGACGGATATTCTTGACGACAATAGGATTATTTATGCTCGGTCTGCCGTCGTCTTTTGGTCGTCGTAAGTGGGTGTTAGGTATAGTTTACTATATTTTGTAAAAATATCAAAATAACAGATTCAAGTTCATTCATTTTATTTATGTATCCTTCGGTCAACTGACTGCATATGGACTTTGATAGTTCAGTTACTTTATTAAAACATTTACCGTATTCAGAACCCCTCACAAAGCTTATTTCATTAGGGTTTATATTGCCGTAGTATAAATCTTCAAGTGTTGTTTGTTTCATTGAAAACCTCCTTATTTAGCAGAAAAAGTGCAACAGGATTTTATATCCCATTGCACTTAAATATTTTATTATTTAGTCCGACAAATTGGAATTTACATCAATTCACTTTTGCTCCGCACCATATAATACACACCAAATGCCGCAACAAGAAGTTCTGTTACCAACATTGCAAACCAAATGCTGTCTGCACCAAAAATTATGGGAAACAGCATAATTGTTGCTCCACTGATAACAAGACCTCTTGCCAAAGATGCAATCACCGAAATATTCGATTTCATAATTGCCTGGAAATAGTATGTTGCAAAGATGTTGAACGGCAATAACAGATAAGAGAGACCGTACATTCTAAGAATACCAGGTGCTATTTCCATCACAGACGGAGTGGGGTTCATAAAGAGATTCAGAATCAGATTTGGTGCAAGCATCATTGCCATTGTCCACAAAATGCCAAAACCTAAGCAGGTATACAAACAATACTTCAAGCACTCCTTAATGCGGTTGTGCTGCCTTGCACCATAGTTTTGTGAAACAATCGGTTGTGCTCCTTGACCGATACCGTAGGAAAGGCATGTGGCAAAGGTAGTGACCTGTGTGACGACACCGTAAACCGCCAATGCATCTGACCCAAGATGTGCCATAATCTGACGGTTAAAGCAAATACCGATGATTCCCATTGCAAGGTCGTTGATGCCCGTGGAGAACCCTGTAACACTAATGTTTCCAATTTTTTTAAGCACGTGAGCAAGTTTAACAAATCGTAGGGTGTTTTTCTTCCCTAAAAAGTGGCTTAACATAATCAATGTAGATAAACTCTGTCCAATCGCAGTTGCAAGTCCTGCACCGAAAATACCCATATCAAGGGTAAACACACAGAAGTAATCGCCGAATACATTGAAGATACCGCCAATAATTACTGCTTTTGTTGCTAATGTAGGATTTCCGTCATTACGAAGATATGCAGACAAAATATTACTGAACAGACAACAAGGTATAGCAAAATAAATTGGAGTAAGATATTGCTGTGCCAATACAAGTAGTTCATCATCTGCACCAAAGAAACGAAGCAAAGGTTCATTGAACAATCCAATACCAATCATTGCAAGTACAGAAAGCACAATGCCATAGATGATTGATAACGTGAAATACTGCTGTGCATTTTTTTCATCGCTCTTGCCACGACAGGTTGCAAACAATACTGAACCGCCAATGCCTGCAATCATACTGAGACAAAAAATGATAGTCCATATTGGATTGAAAACCGCAAGTGCCGCATTACCAGTCGGACCATGGTATTTACCAACCATCATTGCATCAATCATACCAAAGATGCAACCAACCATGGAACTGCCCAATGCTGCCATTAAAAAATTTAAATACAATGGTTTCACTTTGTCTTTTAAAATATCCATATATCCTCCTTAAAATAAAAAACGCCGGATAAGGTGCAGGCATTCCAGCCTGTGCCTTATCCAGCGAGTCATTTCCACGAATGACTTGCCCTCCGAGCAAGCACATATATTATATCATAAAAGTTTCAAAAATCAATAAGAAAATACAAAAATTCCAAATTTCCTAACTCTATAAATTCATATTTTTCTAACTGAATTATATCATATTTATATCAAAAAATCCACTATTAAAACATCATCTGCCGACGGTGACGGAAGTTCTTGCCGACTTTGGGGATATTTATGCTCGTTCTACCGTCGTCTTTTTGTCGTCGGGAGTGGGTTTTTAGTATAGTTTACTGTGGGTGAAAACATAAGAAAAACCCCACAGAAGCTATTACTTCTATGGGGTTCTGGCGGAGAGCAAGGGATTCGAACCCTCGAACAGGTTATAGCCCGTTACACGATTTCCAATCGTGCTCCTTCGACCAGCTCGGACAACTCTCCGTATCTGCAAATCAAATGCTTATATATTATATATGACACATCCCAAAAAATCAAGTGTTTTTTTAAGATTATTTTAATTTTTAAAAATAAAACCGCTGTAACAAATATCTGTCACAGCGGAATTCTTTTTTTACCAGACAACATTAACGGTCAAACCGTCAACTGTATAAGTTACATCGCGCATATAATGCTTATCAATCGCCTCACAAAATGCACTGAGCATTTCTTCATCTGTCATGACTATTGAGAATTTCATTGTAAGACTTTCAGGAAGATACATTCTTGTGCCAAGATGGAATCCGTTCATCCACCAATGAAGTTCCGGTCCTTTATCAACGAGTATTTTATCTCCGTGAAGAATCTGCATTGACATTTCAAGCATCTGTTCATCGTTTGCACAATCATAATAGCTGCCGAATTTTTCTTTTTCGCGGCAGTAAACTCCGACTTCACCACCGTTTGCAACTGTATAATTACCTTTCCAGATCTGAATCATATATTCAAGGTTATTATATTCAAATTTGAATCTTCGAGTAATATAATGGAAGAATATCGGCATTGAGTTTGCAATTACATCATATAAATAGCAGAAACCGAAATCACGCATCCAGCAATCGACCGTTGCATAAACAAGCATTTCGGAAAGATTCATATTGAATCCTGAACCGACAATACCGTCTGTTCCGACATTTGAACATTCACCTGTTACGGTGTTGATAAGCAATCCCGGGAAAAATTCTTCTGTTCCGCCGTCTTTATAAGTTAAACGGATAAATACTTCATAAACATTGGGATCAGAATCGGAAGGCTCTGAATAAATCTCGCACTGCTTAATAACACTCATATACATTCCGATGAGTCCGAAAACAGCAGACATGGCAATATCGCCCTTATCGTTATACTCATCACGCTTTATATACATCTGATTTCTGAATTCGGCGGTGTCAATCTGAAATGTTGTTGTAATAATTTCAGCAAGCTGATTTGATTCGGGAAGATTATTTAAAATTGCAACAAAATCAAGTCCGCTGTTAAAAGCAATTTCTTCGCTTATACCTGTTAAAAAATCATCAACTTTAACATTAAAGTTTTTCTTGGGAAAAATCCATGCACCGGTAGCAATTCTGAATGCAGTGGAAAAAGCATTGAAAATACCGTAAAAATCAGCTGTTGTAAAAACTGGATAACCTTCATCCATAAGATAATCTTTATAATCTTCAATACTGTATAAAGACGGTCCGGAATCAGCTGATAATGCAGAAACGGAAAGGCTTGATGATAAAGCGATAATTAACGTTAAAACTAATGCAATTATTCTTTTTGTTAATTTCATTTTTCTGTTCTCCTGTTACAAAATCGTGAAAATAGTATCATATTTTTCAAAATATTACAATAGTCAATTTAAATAAAATGTGAAATAAATACTTGTAATTTATTAATCAGAAAATAAAGCCGTAACAATTTCTGTTACGGCCTTGTATTTACCAAACGACATTAACGGTCATCCCGTCAACGGTATAAGTTACATCTTGCATATAATGCTTATCGATTGACTCGCAAAATGCTTTGAGCATTTCTTCGTCGGTCATTTCGATTGAAAATTTAATTGTAAGACTTTCGGGGAGATACATTTTATCACTCAGATTAAATCCGTTAATCCACCAATGAAGCATCGGACCTTCATCAACGAGAACTTTGTCTTTATGCAAAACCTGCATAGTCATATTGAGCATCTGATCATCATTGGCGCAATCATAATATGAACCGAATTTTGATGCATCTCTGCAGTAAATTCCGACCTCTCCCCCATTTGATATGAGATAATTTCCTTTCCAGACCTGAATCATGTATTCCATATCATTATAGTTGAATTTGAATCTTCTTGTTTCATATTTAAAGAAAATGGGTTCCACGTAGGCAACCATATCATAGAAAAGACAGAAACCGTAATCACGCATCCAACAGTTAACCGTTGTATAAAGCACAAGATCGGTAAGGTTAAAATTATATCCCAGACCAACAATACCTTTGTTGTCATAATTGAAAACCTGACCGGATTCAGCATCAATTACGATTTTAGGGTTCATAATCTGCTCTCCGCCGTCTTTGAAAACAAGGCGAATGTACACTTCGTTGAGAGAGGGGTCTTCGGGATTGGGTACACTGTAAATTTCACAAAGTTGAATTACACTCATATAAACACCCAAAAAGTAGTAAATATAAGCTATATAATTCATACCCATTTCATCACATTTATCTCGAACCGAATACATCAGGTTACGAAACTCAACGGTATCAATATGAAATGTTGTTGTTAATAATTCGGAAACTTGATTTGTTTCGGGAAGATTTTTAACAATCCTGATCAAATCAAGTCCGCACTCTTCGGCAACATTGTTGCAAACATCGGTAATAAAAGGATCAACCGTTAAATTAAAAGTTTCTTCGGGAAATATCCATGCGCCGGAAATCAATCTGAAAACGGAATTTGCAAAATTATAAATTT
>JAZNIQ010000273.1:0-3305 GCA_045577555.1 Candidatus Fimenecus sp. | reverse complement strand
GTGCTTCAAGGAAAAGACGTTTCATTGACCCGTTTTTCTTAAGGATTTTTTCAATTTCTTCCTGTGTTGGGTTTGTGAAGTGAATTTCCGGTAACGGCAACGGTGCTTTTTCTGTAAGTTGCACCTGTTTTTCAGTTCTTATTGTCTTTTCGGGTTGTGAATCCTTTAAAATTCCGTTTTCAGTCCAATATTCAACACATTCATTAACTGTGCCGAGAGAAAGATTTGTGATTTTTGTGATTTCCTCCGCCGTGATTTGCGGATTTCTGAAAATGCAGATAATAACCTTTAACTGTTCGCCACTTGCGAATTTAAGTCCCTTATCGGCAATTTCCGTAGGCAACGAGAACATTGACGAATAGACCTTCGGTGAAATTTCAAACATATCTTCCCCTCCTTTTTACAGATTTCGTGTCATATTGTGGAGAAATAGTATAACACAGAAATTATATTTTTGCAATCACAAGATATAGTGGGTAGGTTGTAATACACGCAGAATGAGGCTTAATAAAAGACTCTTAAATAATAAAATATTTGTTTTACTTTTATCCCGTTTGTGGTATTATGTTGGTAGTGTTTATATTTTAAGCAGGGAGGGGCTTACAATGTTTGAAAATAAAATCCACGTTGCTTACGGTTTTCACGTTAATTGCTATCACTCTTATCGTGGGGACACCAACGACAATTTAGGTTTTGGGTCGGATATAAGAATTATCAGAAAAATTCTTGACACTCTTACCGAATTCAATGAAAACGGTATTCCCGTAAAGGGTACCTGGGACACAGAAAACTTTTTCTCTTTACAGAAAATTCTGCCCGAATATGCTCCCGACATCATTGAAAAGATGAAAGAACGAGTAGAGAAATACGGTGACGAGAATATTATAATGGGTTATAACAATGGTGCTTTGTCTGCTATGACAGAGGATGAATTCTGCGAAAGTATTAACCTTGCTATTACTAACCCTGATGGTAGCGGACTTGAAGACATCTTCGGCACTTGCGAGAAAATTGTTCGTCCACAAGAAGTTATGTTTACTCCGTCACAAGTGAGTTTGTATAACAAATTGGGCATTAAAGCACTTTGCCTTTATTATAGCTGTGTGCCTTTTGATGCATTCAGGACAATTATTCCAAGACTTTCCGACGAAGAAGCATTTAACCCTGTTACATACACTTATAATGGTGAAAGTATGACTATTATCCCTACATATTCAAACTCCGACGTTTGTGATGCAGGTTGTCTTCGTGCATGGGTTAAGGATTTGCGTAAAAAACAGGAAAGCGGCGAAATCAACAACGACCTTTTCTTATTTATCAATATGGATGCAGATGCAATTTTCTGGGAAACTATTGATATGGGTAAAATGACGGGAAAAATCGCAAATACTGACGGTATTCACGGTCTTGTGACTGAAATTGCTGATTTACCTTACATTGTTTTTGACACACCCGGCGGATACATTAAAAATCACCAGCCCGTTGGCAAAATCGAATTTACTCACGATACTGCTGACGGTAATTTCACAGGTTATGCTTCGTGGTCAGAAAAGCCATTTAACAGAAAAATATGGACACGAATTGAACGAGCAAGAGCTATGTCAAAGGTTACAAGTGACCGTGATATGCTTTCTCCGTCATTCAACAATCGAGTTTTATTACTCTCAACAACTCATTTCGGACTTGCAACTCCTGTGCTTAACATCCAGAGAGAGAAAACTGCACTTGACCTTAGCGATAAGGTTATAGCTGACGAATTTTCAGTAATGCCACAAACTCAAAAAATCACAGTTCACAATATAACCAACTCATTATTACAATGTGTTCAGGTTGAGATTAAAGAAAAGATTTCTGATATTTCTTGTATGACAGTTAAGGCTCGTGACCTTGAAAGTTTTGTCGCTGTGCCTACCTCGGACGATTGTTCTTCTGCATATCTTATGCTCAAATTCAAGAAGAATAAGAAGAAATATGAACTTGAAATCGGCTTTGACGGTGAATGTAAAAAGACTGCTTTTAAAAACCTCCTTGAAACACCAAGAATGTCAATTATGTTCTCACCAAAGGGAAATATTGCCTTTGTAAACTGTGACGGAAGAAAAATCGGTGGTTATGATTTCTTGCAATCATATATCACTTATGGCAAGAAAAAATACGAATTCAAAAATACAAGTACATCTCCCCTTTCAGTTGCGGGTAATGGTGAGGGTGTAAGAATTCAGGGTGAAATTCACTTGCCAAAAGAGATTAAGTCGGGCAGTTTCACTTTTGATTTCTTTAAAACCGATTTTTCCGATGCGATATTTGTCCGCACAACTGTTTCATACCCATATACAGCAGAAACAACATCAATTTCAACTGAAAACTCTGCTCTTGGCAGATACAGTGATATGAGTTGGAAAGAACCTGTACCGTTCCACATTACACCTACACTCAACGGTGATATTTCTGTTATTAAGAGAAACTTTATGGATGATGTTTCTTCATTCCGTACACAGAGTTTCCCTGAATGTGACGAGAAGAATGAGAAGGTTGACTCATTTAATCATCAGTTAACAGGTGGATTTGTTGGTCTTTATGATGAAAACGGTGGTATTATTGTTGCTAATGCTCGTCAGGTGCTTTCTTCAATGGCTCATTGTCCTATGAGGTTGGAAAAGGACAAGACTGTAAGAATGAACCCTTACGGCACATATTATGGTGAACAGCGTCACCATTTCAGCCGTGCAAATGATGAAATTCTTGACACATATAATCTTGTTGCCGCACAGGGCAAGAGTATTGCTCCATCATATAACGGAAGTTCTGAAACTGCAATTTTCGGTCTTTACCCTATGGCAAAAGATGGACTTACGGACAACGAAAAACAAGAAATCTGTGCTTTTGCAGATGGTGGGTTGATTACTGCACCTGAAAACGAATGTGTTGCACCATTCACAAAGGACAACATAACACTCCGTGATGCTAATGCTGACGGAATTGACGAAAAAGATTTGAAGAATCCCGTTATGACAGGTATATCAGGTAATGTTGGAAAATACATCACCAAAGGTGTTAAGGCAATTGCACATATTGTTACAACACAGATTAAAGCGAAATAATCTTTGCATTTTTTGAAAATATGTTGTATAGTAGGTTTTAATATTTCTTGATTGGGGAATGTTTTATGGAAAATTTATCACAGAGAATTGCCGAGACACTCAAAAAAATGATTGTTGAAGAACATAAATATAATTACGGTGAAAAGCTACCTAATGAGAACGAGCTTTCACAAGAATTAGGGGTTAGCCGTACAACTTTACGTG